>URRU01000001.1 GCA_900550335.1 uncultured Clostridium sp.
TAAACCTTTTCCCCGTATATTTATAATTATACAATAATATTTTAAATTACACTTTTATTTTTCAACTATTTTTATATATTTCATTTATATTCATACTATATTTTCTTGTGACAACACCTCTTGATTATGTCATTTTATAGTTGTATACTATATATAAAGAGTTTTGTATACAATGTTGAATTTCGTTAATTGTATTTTTTATTGAAATTATAAATTTTTTAGTTGATTTTTCATCAACTACATTTATTTTTTGTATTAACTTTATTTTAAATTTAACATAAAATACTATAACTCTTTTAAAAATTTTATATTAAAAGAGGTGTTTTACAATGACAGCATTCTTAATTGGACTAGTAATGCTTCTAGTTGGTGGTATGGTTTATGGTAAATACTGCGAAAAAGTATTCGGACCAGATGATAGACCTACTCCAGCTATAACTCTTGAAGATGGTGTTGACTTCGTTCCTATGAAAAAAATGAAGAACGCATTAATCGAACTACTTAACATAGCAGGTACAGGACCTATCCTTGGACCTATCCAGGGTATATTATTTGGACCTATAGCGTTCATACTTATACCAATAGGTTGTGTTCTTGGTGGTGCAATGCATGACTACATGAGTGGTATGATATCTTTAAGAAATAACGGTGAACAGATGCCAGGTATCGTAAAGAAATATTTAGGTAAAGGTGTATACAATGTATACAACGTATTCCTTTGCTTCTTAATGATATTAGTTGGTGCAGTTTTCATCTATACTCCAGGGGACTTAGTTGTTACTCAGATACTTCATCAGGAATCAGCTATATCTAACCCAGTTGTTTGGATAGTTTATGGAGCTATATTTGCTTACTATCTAGCAGCTACTCTATTCCCAATAGATAAGATAATAGGTAAAGTTTATCCTATATTCGGTATAATACTTCTATTATCAGCTATAGGTGTTGGTATAGGTATATTTGTAAAAGGTTATCCTTTAACTCCTTTATCAGCTGAAAACTGGATGGGTTCTCATCCTCAGGGATTACCAATACTTCCTATATTCTTCGTAACAGTTGCTTGTGGTATCGTTTCTGGATTCCATTCAACTCAGGCTACTTTAATAGCTAGATCTGTTACAAATGAAAGAGAAGGTAAATTCACATTCTACGACATGATGATACTTGAAGGTTTAATAGCTATGATATGGTCAGCAGCAGCAATGGGTGTTTACAATACTCCAGGTCTTGTTGCTCCAGAACAGGTTGGTTCTCCAGATGTTATCGGTATAGTTGCTAATGACTTACTTGGTAAAGTTGGTGGACTTATAGCTATACTTGGTGTTATAGTACTTCCTATAACTTCAGGAGATACAGCATTAAGATCTGTTCGTCTTATGATAGGTGATGCTCTTCATATAGATCAGACTAAGAAGAGAAATAGATTCACTTTATCAGCTTGTATATTCGTACCAGTTGCAGCTATATTAATATTTGCTAAATCAAATGCAGAAGGTTTCAACGTATTATGGAGATACTTTGCATGGGCTAACCAGACTATAGCTTGTTTCGCATTTGCTATGATAACTGTTTACTTATTATCTGATAAGAAAAACTACATCATATCACTTATTCCAGGTATGTTCTATGTATTCATTATCTCAGCATATATCTTAAATGCTCAGATAGGATTCAGATTACCAATGAGTATAGCATACGTTGGTGGTGTTCTATTAGCAATAGTATATGCAGCTTTAGTTGTTAGAACAGGTAAAAAAAGACTTGCTGATGGCGGAAAAAGATTAGCTTAATACAATCGTTAATTTAGACAAAATAACATATTGAAATAAAAAAACTCTGGTAATTAATTTTACCAGAGTTTTTATTTTTATTATTTTAATTTAATTTTTAGTTTTTATTATATTATTAATTTTTATATACTACAAATTCTATTTAAATTCTCTAGCAGTTTCTTCACCTTTAAGTACTCTCAATGCACCAAAAGCTAAAGATTCCATTTCATTTTCACCAGGCATAATCTCTACATGAGATATAAATCCAACCTTTTTTATAAGCTTTGTTGTAAACATATTAGAGTATGCTATTCCTCCTGTAACAATTATAGCATCTACATTTCCATCTACAACTGTTGCCATTTCACCAATAGCTTTAGCCATCTGATAAACCATTGCATCATATATTATCTCAGCATACTTATCTCCATTTGCAATCATTTCTTCAACTTTTCTTAGGTCATTTGTATTTAGATAAGAGTATATACCACCTTTACCTCTTATTTTCTTTTTCATATCGTATAAGCTAAATTTATTTGCATAACATTCTTCTATTAAGGCTATGCAAGGAACTCTACCAGATCTATCAGGAGAAAATGGCCCTTCATCATCAGAAATCATATCGCTCATCTGACCATGTTCATGAAGATAAACCGTAGCACCACCACCGACATGAGCTACAATTAAATTTAAACTATTATAATCTAATCCTTTGTCTTTAGCATACTTTAAAGCCATTGCTCTAGTATTTAAAGCATGTCCCATACTAGTTCTTTCAAAATCTTTTAAACCAGATATCCTAGCCACATTGCTCATCTCATCAACAGAAATAGAGTCGTAAATAAATGAATCTATACCTACAGAATCAGCTATAGATTTTGCTATTACAGCACCTAAATTTGATGCATGGTCTAATACTGGTCTATTTTTAAGAGTATCTATCATTAAATCATTTACTTTGTATGCACCTGATTTAACCGGTGGAAGAGCACCACCTCTACCAACTACAGCATTTAAACTTTTTATGTATATTCCTTTTTCTAAAAGCAGCTTTTCTATTGCTTCAGTTCTCATTTCTAATTGTTCCATATTACATTTATATTTTGAAAGTTCTTCTGAAGAATGTGCGATTGATTCACTCATTATTAAATTTTCATCATCGTAAACTGCAACCTTAGTTGAAGTTGATCCTGGATTTATCGCTAAAACTCTAAATGTCATAATTTTTCCCTTTCATACACTATATTTTTATTCTTATAATCTAAAACCTTATTTAATGTTTATACACAAATTTTTGTATAAAATAGCCTAAACCTTATTTTTAATTATATTTCAGATTCAATTATACTTCACAGTTTTCAACCTGAACAATATATTCCCCACATTCAGCACACACTATTATACTAACTATATAACTATCATCTACTTTTCCTGCTCTACTAAGCTTATTAAAAGAATTTCCTTTATATTCTTTATCTATATCACTTATGATATATTTTCCATCTTTTGTAAAAATATAAAAATGATATTCATAGAATGCAAAGAATTTCTGCTTTTCTTTTACACCTGCCATACAGTCAGGACAAGCTTCCTGGTAGTACTCTTTTGCAAACTCTACATTTTCAGCTTCAGACACTAATCTAAATGCCTCATCAACAGAGAAAGCAGTTACTTCTTTTTCCTCATCATTGAAAAATTCACTACATTTATCAGAGTCTAAAACATACTCTCTTCCATCACAATTAAATTTAAATTCCATAATATCCCTCCAAAACTATCTTATTTTTTAATCAACTCTATATAAACTTACTCTATCTCACTTCTAAAATGAACCATTTCTGCAACAGCTTCCTTATATTGAGTTTCCTTTATATATCCTAGCTCATACATCTTTTTCAAAATAATTTTCTGCCTAGTCTTTGCTGCACTATAATTACTATAAATCTTAGGATTATTAGTAATTCCTACTAGCATTGCTGATTCTGCTAAATCTAAATCTTTTACATTTTTACCAAAATATAATTCAGCACCAGCAGCCACACCATATGCGTTTTTACCAAAATAAATATTATTTAAATATGCTTCTAAAATCTCATCCTTTTTCATTACTCTATTCATTCCAACTGCATTGTACATATCTTTTATTTTTCTCTTTATAGAAACTTCAGAGCTAGTCAGTAAATTTTTAGAAAGCTGCATTTCTATAGTACTTCCCCCCTGTCTAGAATCAGTCAATATATTGTGGATAACCGACCTTAAAAGGGCTTTTTTATCTACTCCATCATGTTCATAAAATCTCTCATCTTCTATAGAAACTATAGCATTTCGCAAATTTTTAGGCATATCCTTTATAGGAACTTCTTTAGATGAAATGTATTTTTCATGTATCATCTTTTCAGTAACCTCAGGCATATCTTTTGTAACGTATTTAGCATAACCTATACCACACGCCCCACCAACTATACATAAAACAAGTAAAACAGCTACTATTCTGCTAGTATAATACCATACCTTGCTTTTTAGTTCTCTTTTCTTGTTTCTCTTATTTTTTTTGTTATTTCTTGTTTTTTTAACTATTTCTTTATCTCTGCTTAAATCTCGCTCTCTTTCCCTTGCCCCATAATTAAACTTAACATCATCAGAAACAGTATTTCTGCTATCATTATATCTCGAATTTGTTCTATTTGCAGAAGTTGAAATATTTGCATTTTCTCTTGCTCTTTTCTTTCTCTCTGAAGGAAGCATACTATAGTCATATTCTTTATTTTCATTTGAATTATTTCCAGAATTTCCTCTATTAGCTTGATCTCTTCTGCTTCTTGGTTGTAATCTTTCTCCATTTTTTCTTGAAAGAGCAGATTTACTTTCATTTCCTCTTTTAAAATCATTATTAGCCGTTTTTTCAAAAAGTGGCTTTGATTTTGTATTTTCCCTTAATCTTTCTTCATCATAAGAATTGTCAGGTCTTCTAACCCTATTACTAGATCCACTATTGTTAGAAGATACATTCCTTCTTCTTACTTTATTATCATTACTGTTGTTGAACATTAAATTTCCTCCTAATATATCAACCCCAAAATTACTACTATAACTATTTATCAACCTTATCTCTTATTTTTAGGAAAAGCTCAGCTGTTGCCTGTGTATCACTGCTCGCTCTATGTGCATTTTTATTTTCAATTCCATAGTATTCACAGGCTGTTGCTAGCTTTTTATTTTTCCCTTTATAAGAACTAACTTTCTTTAATAACTCTAGAGTGCATATATAATCTTTAATTTCTTCAAGGCCTAATTTATTTAAATAATAATTTAAAAACTTAATATCAAATTTTGCATTATGTGCAATAATTGTATTATTACCTATAAACTTTCTAAATCTAGGTAAAACTTCTTCTATTGAGTCCTCATTAGCAACCATTTCATTAGAAATACCTGTAAGCTCTGTTATAAATGCTGGTATCTCTTCTTTTGGCTTAACAAATCTGCTATAACTTCTAACTATTTTACCATTTCTTATTTCTGTAATACCTATTTCTATAATCTCATTTCCTTCAAATGGATTAAGACCTGTCGTTTCAAGGTCTACCACTATAAACACTTCATCATTATTGAAAATACTCATTTGTTCCATAATATCACCTCGCTACTAATCCCAATATATAAAATATAACTAATTTATTAAATCTCATCAAATTCTTCCATAAAACTATGTTTTACTCCATCTTTTTCCCATCCTAAAACAGAATCAATATTTACATTTTGAGCTGCTTTAAAAATAGATTTTTCAACATTATCAAAGTTCTCTGAAAGACTTGCTATAAGCTCTTTTATCTCATATCTCTTATTTCCTGCTTTTTTAGATGTTACAGTACATGCACAATCTAATGGCTCTATTCCAGTATATCTTACAAATCTCTTTATATACTCCTCTCTAATATAATAAAGAGGTCTAATAATCTGCATTTCTCCACTTTTTGACGATTTTATCTTTGGAAGCATAGTTTTAAAGTTTCCAGAACATAAAATATTCATCATAGTTGTTTCAATTACATCATCATAGTGATGTCCTAAAGCTAATTTATTACATCCAAGTTCTTCTGCCTTATTATATAAAGCTCCTCTTCTCATCCTAGCACACATATAACAAGGATTATCTCTAGCTATTTCGTCGGTTATTCTAAAAATTCCAGATTCAAAAATTTTAACAGGAATATTTAAATACTCACAAAGCTCCTCAAGTTTAACTCTTATATCATCCCTATATCCAGGGTCCATTGCTAAAAACACAAGCTCAAAATTTATATTTGAATATTTTTTAAGTTCTTGAAACATTTTTGCCATAAGCAAGCTATCTTTTCCACCAGATATTGCAACAGCAATCCTATCTCCATCACTTATTAATTTGTAATCATTTATAGCCTTTAAAAATTTAGACCATATATGTTTTTTATATCTTTTTACAATGCATCTTTCTATTTCTTCAAGTGGTCTGACCTGTGTGTTGTCAGTTGCCGTCATACTTTTTATCCTCTACTTTCTATGTAAATCTCAATTTTCTATAAAAATCTTCATTATAATATAATACCACAAAATAAATCATTTCGTTATCACTTCTACCAAATTTCATAATACATGAGAAAATTGTAATATTTTCTTTAGAAATTCTTTTATATTATTACAATTTTTTAATAAAAAATGCCAACCGTTTGATAAACTTATCATACGATTGACATCTTTAAACTCTCTAGATTTTTTAATTCGCTTGCTAATTTATTTTTTTACTACCCCAGATTCGATTGCAGCTTTTTTTACAGCCTCAGCCACATTTTTAGCTACATTCTTATCAAATGCCATCGGTAGTATATTTTCTGTATTTAATTCATTTTCAGAAACAGAATTTGCTATTGCATAGGCGGCTGCAACCTTCATTTTTTCATTTATATCAGTTGCTCTTACATCTAATGCACCTCTAAATATTCCTGGGAATGCTAATACATTGTTTATCTGGTTAGGGAAATCTGATCTTCCTGTTCCAACTATAAATGCTCCACCTTCTTTAGCTTCATCAGGCATTATTTCTGGTGTAGGATTTGCCATTGCCATTATAACAGGTTTCTCTCCCATAGTCTGTACCATTTCTTTAGTAAGCATGCCTGGTCTTGAAACACCTATAAAAACATCTTTACCTTTTATAACATCTTTTAACAGACCTTTTTCTTTATTTTTATTTGTAATTTTTGCCATTTCAAGCTGAGCTTCATTTATACCTTCATACTCTTCTGTTATCGCTCCAAATCTATCGCAAAGTATTACATTTTTTACATTCATATTTAAAAGCATTTTTGCTATTGCTATTCCTGCAGAACCAGCTCCATTTATAACAACTTCTAAATCTTCTATATTTTTTCCTTCTATTAATTTAGTTGCATTTATAATAGCTGCAGATACAACTATTGCTGTACCATGCTGGTCATCGTGGAATACTGGTATATCTAGCTCTTCTTTTAATCTTCTTTCTATCTCAAAGCATCTTGGAGCTGATATATCTTCTAAATTTATTCCTCCAAATACAGGTGCTATATTTTTAACTGTTCTAACTATATCATCTACATCATTAGTATCTAAACATATTGGAAATGCCTCAACACCAGCAAATTCCTTAAATAATATAGCTTTTCCTTCCATTACAGGTATTCCTGCAGAAGCCCCTATATCTCCAAGACCTAAAACTGCACTACCATCGCTTACTATCGCAACCATATTTCCTTTTAATGTATATTTATAAACATCATCTTGATTTTCATGTATTTTAACACAAGGTGCAGCTACACCTGGAGTATACGCTATAGATAAATCATCTCTATCCTTAACAGCTATCTTACTAGACATCTGAACTTTTCCCCTGTTTTTTTCATGTAACTCTAATGATAATGCTGAAAAATCTTTTTTCATAAATTTCTTTCTTCCTTCCTCGTAGATATTATTTCCTTCAGAATCTATTGCAACAGTTAGCTTTAAGTTCTCTACTTTAAGTCTTCTAACTGCTTCTGCACCTAAATCATCGTATGCTATCACTTCACATTCCTTTATAGAATTAGATATATATGCACCTGCACCTCCGATAGCAGCTAAGTAAACTGCTTTATATTTTTTCATACCTTCTACTACTTTATCAGCTCTTTTTCCCTTTCCAATCATAACTTTTAACCCTCTTTCAAGTAGAGGTAAAGTTAAGTCGTCCATTCTATAGCTAGTAGTAGGGCCTGCAGATCCTATTACTTCTCCAGGTTTTGATGGTGTTGGTCCTACATAGTATATACCTTGACCATCTGGGTTAAATGGAAGTTCTTCTCCGTTTTCAATAGCTTTTATAAATCTTTTATGTGCTGCATCTCTTCCTGTATAAATAACTCCACTTAACTCAACCATTTCGCCTACTTTTAAATCTAAAATATCCTCAGTAGATAATGGCATTACTAATTTTTTCATCTAAATCCCCCCTATATTATAGCCTTCTTATGTCTTGATGCGTGACAATTTATATTTACTGCAACTGGAAGTCCAGCTATATGGGTAGGATATGTTTCTATATTTAGCCCAAGAGAAGTAGTCGTTCCCCCAAAACCTTGAGGTCCTATTCCCAAATTATTTATTTCTTCTAGAATTTCTTTTTCTAAATTTGCAATACTTTCATCTTTATTATGCTGACCTAGTTCTCTAAATAAAGCTTTTTTAGCTATTTCACAGCACTTATCCATAGTTCCACCTATCCCTACTCCAATAACAGTTGGTGGACATGGATTTGGACCTGCTTGAGATACTGTTTCTACAACAAATTTTTTTATACCTTCAATTCCATCAGAAGGCTTTAACATTTTTAATGCACTCATATTTTCGCTTCCAAAGCCCTTTGCTGCAAATTCTATTTCTATTTTGTCCCCTTTTACAAAGTCGTAGTGTATAACAGCAGGAGTATTATCCTTTGTATTTACTCTATCTAAAGGAGAAACTACAGATTTTCTTAAATATCCTTCTGTGTATCCTTCAGATACACCTCTATTTATAGCTTCTGTCAATGTTTCTCCTTCTACTATTACATCTTGACCTACCTTAACAAAAAATACAGCCATACCTGTATCCTGACATATGGGAATATTCTTTTGCTCTGCCTTGTCAGTATTTTCAAGTAAAATATTTAAAATATTTTTACCTGTTTCACTTTTTTCTGTTTCTATACTTTTTTTAATCCGATTTTTTACATCGTCTCCTAAAAATATAGCTGCCTCAATACACATATCCTTTACAGCTTCTGATATGACTCTTGAGTCTATTTTTCTCATAGTATCCCTTCTTTCAGAAATTAACGCTGGTAAACTATAATTTCTATATTTTTTTATTTTAGATTTTTACTTTATTATGTCTATAAACTCGCATCCAACAACTTTTTCTAAATCTTTAGGAGCAAGTTCTACTTGGTACCCTATCTTTCCTGCACTTACAATCATACTTTCTAACTCTAATGCAGTATCATTTACAAATGTTTTGTACTGTTTTTTCATCCCTATTGGAGAGCATCCTCCTCTTATATATCCAGTAACTTTATTTATATCTTTTACATGAATCATTTCTATGTTTTTTTCTTTAGCTGCTTTAGCTGCTTTTTTCATATCTAAAGATTCAGCTACAGGTATAACAAATACAAAAAATTCCTTGCTATGCCCTTGGGCTACTAAAGTCTTATACACTTCTTTTTCATCTCTTCCAATACTATGAGCAACTGTAACACCATCTACATGATCTTTATCCACAGGATAAGTCAATTCTTTATGGTCTATTTTGTTAGAATCCAAAATTCTCATAGCATTAGTCTTTACTGTTTTAGCCTTTGCCATTTTTATAACCACCCTTTATCTTCTCTTTTTTCTAGCTTTTGAGTTTCTATCAGATTTTTTATTAGAGTTATCTCTTACTCTATTTGATTTATTTCTAGAATCATTTCCTCTAGAATTTCCTTTGTTGTTACTTCCTTTTCCCCTTGGAGAAGATTTTCCGCCTTTAGAATTTCCTCTTTCCTCGTAGCTCCAGTCACCTTTTCGAGGTTTTATAAGACAGTTTCTACCGTACCCTATCAAATCCTCTCTATGAGCTTTAACAAGAGCTTCATGCACTAAGTCATAATTTTTAGGATTTGAGAACTGAAGAAGAGCTCTCTGCATAGCCTTTTCATGTCTATCTTTTGGAATGTATACAGGCTTCATATCCATTGGATTAAGTCCTGTATAATACATAGCTGTAGAAAGAGTACCTGGCGTAGGATAGAAGTCCTGTACCTGTTCTGGCTGATAATGTGTATCTCTTAAAAACTCTGCCAACTCTATAGCATCGTCTAATTCACACCCTGGATGACTAGACATTAAATATGGTATTAAGTACTGTTTTAAGCCTAATTTTTCATTTATATCAAAGAATTTCTTTCTAAAACTATTGTAAGTTTTTCCAGCTGGCTTCTGCATATAATCAAGCACTCTTTCAGAAATATGCTCTGGAGCAACCTTTAACTGACCACTTACATGGTATTTTATAAGCTCATTTAAGAACTTATCATTTTTTTCTGCCATAACGAAATCGTATCTAATTCCTGATCTTACAAATACCTTTTTAACACCTTCAATACTTCTAACTTTTCTAAGTAGGTCTATATAATCACTGTGGTCCGCATTAAGATTTTTACATGGCGATGGATATAAACACTGTCTATGTTTACAAGTACCATGTTTTAGCTGTTTTTTACATGCAGGTTCTCTAAAGTCGGCAGTAGGCCCACCAACATCGTGAATATACCCTTTAAAATCTGGCATTTTAGTCATTTCTTTTGCTTCTTTTATTATAGATTCTTTACTTCTACTCTGAATCATTCTTCCCTGATGGAATGTTATCGCACAGAATGAGCAGCTTCCAAAGCATCCTCTATTGCTGACTATACTAAATTTAACTTCATTTATAGCTGGTATTCCACCATCTTTTTCATATATAGGATGATAGTTTTTCTGATAAGGAAGGTCATACACCCTATCTAGTTCTTCTCTAGTAAGAGGTCTTTCCGGTACATTTTGAACTAGATACTTATCACCGTGTTTCTGAACTATTATCTTACCTCTTATTGGATCCTGCTCCTCATACTGCACTTTAAACGCCTCTGCATACTTTTTCTTATCCGCAACAGTTTCCTCATGAGAAGGTATCTCTATATAATCTCCATATATTTCATCTAATGAATCAGCTAAGTAACAAGTTCCATTTATATGTCTTATATACTTAGGATCAAATCCATCATTTAAAGCATCTGCAACCTCTACGATTTGCTTTTCACTCATTCCATAAACTAAAAGGTCTGCTCCACTATCTACTAATATAGAGTTTCTAACTCTGTCATTCCAATAGTCGTAGTGAGAAAATCTTCTTAAACTAGCCTCTATACCCCCTATTACAAGAGGAATATCTCCATAAATTTCTCTAATTTTATTACAATATACTATTACAGCTCTATCTGGTCTTTTCCCCATCTTTCCACCTGGAGAATATAAATCTTTATCTCTTCTTCTTTTGCTGACAGAATAGTGATTTACCATAGAGTCCATATTTCCTGAATTTACTAAAAATCCAAGTCTAGGTCTACCAAACTTCATGAAATCGTCGTTCTTCTTCCAATCTGGTTGCGATATTATACCTATTTTATATCCAGCATCTTCTAATACCCTAGATATAATAGCTGTACCGAAGCTGTGATGGTCTACATAAGCATCTCCTGTAACAAGTGCAAAGTCTACTTCCTCCCAGCCTCTTTCTAGCATATCTTCTCTGCATATAGGTAAAAATTTATTTTCCACCATATCACCTCCTATTTCTTATCTTGTTTCTTTTTATCCTTAATATCCGGAATTTCTATTTCTCTAACATCATCTGGATTTTCAAACCATTCTTCTTCACAGAAGAAACTTCCATCTGTAATCTTATCAACTGCCATTTTCATGTACTTACCATGAGCTGTAGCAGCTATCTCTCCACTTTCAAGAATTATTTCCCCTGTTCCTTCAAACAATCTTCTATTTTCTTTATCTATTCTTCCTATTACATAAATTGTTTCATCTGTAGGAACTGGCTTTTTATATTTTAATTCTAGAGAAACAGTTACTCCCCATACATCTTCATTTCCTATACTAACAGCTCTACCTATTGTCTCATCTAATAAAGCCGCAGATATTCCCCCATGTACTCTTCCTGGATAGCTCTGATGCTCATCTAATGTATGACAGACACATAATAATTCTCCATTTTCTAACTCATAAAAATCAGATTTTAACCCTAAATCATTCTGATTTCCACACACTATACATTTTCTTCCTATGTTCTGTTTCTTTAATACCTTATATTTCAAAAAAATCATCTCCAATTTACTTAAATATCGCTAAAATCTAATCGCATTCATTGAAAAGCTCATTACAATAAATACGAGTCCTATTATTCTAATCATAAATACAATTGTATACTCTATTATACCCTCGCTAAATTTCTTTTTAAGTCTAAATATTTCCTCTGGATAAACAAATAAAGTTACACCTATAAACGTCATAACTAGAGGTATAATAACTATATTTTGAGCATTCATCATATTCATTTCCCTAGAATGATACATTATAGCAGATTCTATAAATCTATATTCAAAAGGAACTTTACTATCGTATTTAAAATTATACTCAAGATCCCCACTATCTTTAGATATAGATACCGCAGATTTTAAAAGTTCATTATGCAGTCTATCATCCATTACAAACTTATTTCCATTGAATAATTTCATAACGACTGTATTTTTTGAATCATTAGTACTTATATATGTTGCAACTTGTTTCCCCTCTTTTTTCAATTCATAGTCGCTATTATATCTCCCCGTTAGATACATTTCCTCATTATCCATTTCTTCGACTACTTTTCTAGTCTCAGTTAGTTCATAAATTGTTCCATCCTCACATTTTATTTTAGATGTATTATCTTGTGTCCCCATATATCTATACATTTTACCATCTATTGAAAAAGACTCATAAGAAATATATTCTTTACTAATAAAAAATATATTTATCATTACTGTAACAAGCATTATTATAGAAAATACTTTTTCTTTCCCTATTTTTTTCAAAACCTTTTCAAGCATTATTTCACTCCTGCATCACAAAATCTTACTATTTAAAAGTCTATCCCAAAAAATTCCACAATTTGATCTTCCCAATAATTTATAACTAATTCTTCTGGGAAATCTAATTTTTCTATAAGTTTTTCACAGTTTTCAAATTTTCCGATTGAATAACATATATGTGAATCTGAACCAAATATAACTCTTGCATTATATTTTTTACAGTACTCAAACATTTCAGCATAATTTTTATCAGCTCCACTTCTTGAGCTAGTTGGGTTTAACGATGTATTATTTACTTCTAATAGAATATTTTTTTCAGCTGCTTTTTTTACAACGGCTTCATAATCTATTGGATATCTATCGTCATCTGGATGACCTATTATCTTAACAAAAGGATTATCCATAACATTTAAAAGAGCTCTTGTATTTTCTTCTTTAGTCCCTGGAACTATACAAGGATTGTGTAAACTTGCTATTGCATAATCTAATTTTTTCAAATCGTAATTTGATATGTCTATACGTCCATTAAAATCTAATATATTTGCTTCTATCCCTCTTAATATCTTTACATTCCCAACCTGTCTAGGTATTACTTTTAAATTATGGAAGAAATATTCATGAGGTCCACCTGGCATTTTAATACCATGTTCAGATATACCTAAAAATTTAAGGCCAACTTCATTTGCTGCATCTATGTTTTCTTTAATTGTACTATACGCATGCCCGCCAAAAACCGTATGAGTATGCATATCTATTATTGCTTTTTTCATAAACCATTTTCCTCCTATAAAAGAAGGCTGCCTTAATCCTGTATCGGGATACAAAGCAGCCGTATTCTCTCTCCAAATGCAGAATCCTGCATATTTTAATTATTTTTAGTTTTATAAATATCTAGTTATATTTTCACTTTTATCCAAAATTATTCAACATTTAAATCTTTGAATTTATCTTTGAATAATTCTCCAAGGCTACCTAGTGAATCTTCAACTTCAAGATATTCGCTTATATCTTCTTCTGGTTCTCTTTCAGCTTCTACTTTAGAAACTTTCATTCTTCTATTTTTGTAGCTGAATTCGATTACTTTAACTTTTACTTCATCTCCTTCATTTACTACATTCTGAACTTTAAGAACTCTATCTTCACTAAGTTCGCTTATTGGTAGGTAAGCTTCTACATAATCTCTAACTTTAACAAATGCTCCACTTTCTATTATTCTTAATACTTCAACATTTATTATATCTCCAACAGATATTTCTTCAGAAGCTATTTTCCAAGGGTCATTGTTTATATCTTTTAAAGCTAAACCGAATTTTCTATTTTCCTGGTCTATATTAAGAACATAAACTTCTACTTCCTGTCCTTCTGTTACGAAATCTTCTACATTTTCTACTCTGTCCCAAGAAAGATTATTTTTGTGCACTAATCCTTCTATACCACCAATATCAACAAATGCTCCGTATGGCATTATTTTAGTTACTTTACCTTCTTTTTTCTGTCCAACTTCAAGGGCATCAAACATAGCTTCTTTTTCAGCTTTTATTCTAGCTTTTTCAGCAGCTTTTTCTTCTCTTATTCTTGCTCTTTCTGCTTCTCTTTCAGCTTTTATTCTAGCATTTCTTTCTGCTCTTTCTTTATCTAATCTTTCCTGAAGTACTTCTCTTCTTGAAGCTACAGCTCTATTTCTTCTAGCATCAAGTTCTTTAACGTATACTTCTAAAGATTTTCCTACATAGCTTTTAGTATCCTGAACAAATTTAGTATCTAACTGAGATATTGGTATAAATAATTCCTGAGATTTATATGTAGCAAATACACCTCTATCTATTGCTTTAGTTCCAACTAATGTTAATATTGTATGATTTTCTAAAGCTTCTTTTAATTCAGCGTAATCTACTTTTTTATCAGCCTGTAATTTAGATATTGCTACAGTAGTATCTTTCTGTCTTATATTAGTTATAACACCTGTTATTTTGTCGCCTACTTTGTAAACTTCATCAGCGTATTTTCCTTTTTCTAAGTTTAATTCTGATACTGGTACTAATCCTTCAAATCCAGCACAGTCTTCTAATTCTAATTTTATTTCTTCATTATCTATTGATGTTACTTTTCCAGTTATAGTCGCACCTATCTGTATTTTTTTCATTTCCTGATCCTGAAGATCAAGCATTTCTTGCATAGTTAATTCTTCCATTTTGAAACTTCCTTTCAAGTAAAATTTTCATATTTAATATTATACCATTTTTTTATTACATTCTGTTGATTTTTTATTATATTATTTTGTTTTCATATGTATTTTTTCTTAATAATATTTAATCACTCAATAATACTTAGATTATCGTCCTATTTTGCTTTATTCACACTTAAATTTTTCTTATAGAAATTATAGAAACATATAGCCGTAGATGCTACAGCAAGTATATCTGCTATAGGTTCTGCTAATAATACAGCAAATAATTTATTTTCCATAAACATAGGAAGTATAAATATTAAAGGTATTAAAAGTATTATTTTTCTAAGCATTGCAAGTATTAAAGATATTTTTGCTTTACCAAGTGCTAGGAATGTCTGCTGACAAGCTATCTGTATTCCAAATATAGACATACCAACAAAGTATATTCTCATAGCCCAAGTTGTAAATTCTATTAGTTGTGGATCTGAGTTAAATATTTTTACAAAGAATGCTGGGAATATTAAACAAGCAGATGTAGCAACTAATGTAAATGTTAAACAACTTATAAGACATAATTTAAAAGATTGTCTTACTCTATCAAAGTTTTTAGCACCATAATTATAAGATGTTATAGGCTGTGCACCCTGAGTTATTCCAAGTATTGGAAGTGTTATCATCTGCATTATACTACTCATAACTGTCATAGAAGTTACCGCAATATCTCCACCATACATCCGAAGTTTTGTATTTAAAGAAATTAAAACTAAACTTTCTGTAGACTGCATTATAAATGGAGATACACCTAATGCCATCATTCCACCTACTATTTTAGGATTTATTCTAATATTTTTTAATTTTATTCTTAAAATAGTTTTTTTACCTGCAAGGAATACAAGCACCCATATAGCTGATACACCTTGAGATATTATAGTTGCTAATGCTGCACCCTTTACGCCCATATTAAGCCCAAATATTAATATTGGGTCTAATACTATATTAAGCACTGCACCTATTGCAACAGTTATCATACCTGTCTTTGCAAATCCCTGTGTTGTTATAAATGGATTTAATCCAAGAGCAATCATAACAAATATAGTACCTGCTAAATATATTCCTATATAGTCAACAGCATAAGATATAGTGTTATTACTTGCACCAAATAGCCATAATACAGGCTCTTTATAAACTTGGAACACAAATGTAATTATGATTGCTAAAAGAACTAATGCAGCAACTGCATTACCCATTATTTTTTCAGCACCATCATTATCTTTTTCTCCCATTTTTATAGCTGCTAGTGGGCCACCACCCATACCTATAAGAGCTGCAAATGCACTTATTAGAGTAATTATAGGGAATGAAAGTCCTACACCAGCCATTGCAACTGCTCCATTTTCCATTCTTCCTATAAACATTCTATCTACTATATTGTAGAGAACATTTACAAGCTGAGCTACTATAGCAGGTGCCGCCAATTTAACTAATAATTTACCGACGCTACCCGTCTCTAATTCATTCTGATTATTTTCGTTTGCCATTTTTTTACTTTCTCCTTTTTATATAAGTTTCTTTTTTACGATTTGTCGAATTTTTTATTTATTATATATTAAAATAATCCACTCTTTATGATACCATATTACAATTAAATATAAAAGTACGTTATTATTTTAGTCTATATAATCAAATAATGTTATCTCTTTAAAAACTTTTTCTTCATTTTCTAAATTAGACACAGTTACACCAAATAATCTTATCATTTTTTTAGCATCTTCAATATGTGTCAATAATTCACCTGTATAAAATCTTATATCTTCATAATTTTTTATATAATCTGATACACTTAGACTTCGAGTTATAGTTTTAAAATCCTCAAATTTTATTTTTAAAGTTATGGTTTTAGCTACTTTATTCTCTTTTGCCATTCTTTCTGCAACTTCTTCACACAATTCATCTAAAATTATAACTGTTTCTGCATCATCTATATTTTTATTTTCCATTAGAGTTGTCTCTGCTCCAATAGACTTTCTTATCCTAGTAGGATTTACCGGTCTATTATCTATTCCTCTTGAATAGTTATACAATTCTAATCCTCTATTTTTAAACATTTTTTCTAACTTATCAAGACTTGTATTTCTTAAATCATATCCTGTTTTTATTCCATTGTTTCTAAGGATTTTTTCTGTAACTTTTCCAACTCCAAAGAATTTTTTTACAGGAAGTCTATCCAAAAATTCTTGCACATTATCTTCTGTTATTACAGTCAATCCATTTGGTTTTTGATAGTCTGATGCCAATTTCGCAATAAATTTATTATATGATACACCCGCTGAAGCAGTAAGTCCCATCTCCCTTTTTATATCTTCTTTTATTAATTTTGCTATTATTGTAGCACTTTTTATTTTTTTCTTATTTTCAGTTACATCCAAAAATGCCTCATCTAAAGAAAGTGGCTCTACTAAATCTGTATATCTATGAAATATATTTCGTATTTGATTTGATACTTCTTTATATACATAAAATCTAGGTCTTACAAATACTGCATAAGGACATCTTATATATGCTTCTTTACAAGACATTGCAGAGTGTATACCATATTTTCTAGCCTCGTACGAACAAGTTGATACTACACCTCTACCATTTGGAGAGCCTCCTACAACAAGTGGTTTTCCACTTAAAGAAGGATTATCTCGTTGTTCTATAGACGCATAAAAAGCATCCATATCTATATGAATAATTTTTCTTTTTTTCATTATTATCACCTTTTAAATTAGTCTTCTAATAAAATATAATACTAAATTTAAAACTATGATACAAGCAAATATAAAACAAACGTTCTATTTTTGATAAATATTTACATAAAAAAACTGCTACAAAAATTCGTAGCAGTTTATTTAAGTTTTTAATTATATATAGTATAGATTCTGTGATGCGAATTCTGGATCACAAGTTACATCTATTCCTATTTTTTTAAGTGTCTGTTCATCATCTTTAGTCATCATTACTGTTGAGTGAGCCTGACATCCTTTTAATTCAGATATTTTTCCAAGAGCATAAGCTGCACTAGGATTAGTTACCGCACATATACTTAATGCTTCTAATACTTCCTGACAACTTAAAGAATTATTTTTGCTAGATAATATCTGAGATTTTAACTCTACTATTGGGTCAAGTATTGTTCTTGATATTAAGTGCATTTCATCAGGTATATTTCCTAAATATTTTATAGCATTTAATATTAATGCAGCAGATGCATTCATTAAATCAGAACCACGACCTGTAAGAATTGTTCCATCTTCTAACTCTATAGCCATTACCGGACACATATCGTTTTTATCTTCGCATTTTTCTTTTAATACACTACTGTATTCTCTAGCTGGATTTACAACCTTTCTATCTTCAGGTTTTAAATCTAGTTCTTCCATTATAAATTTCATTCTCTGTAATGCAGCTTTATCAACCTGTCCTTTTTTGTAGTCACAAGCTGTATTGAAGTATCTTCTTATTATTTCCTGTATAGATGCTTCTTTAACTACATCATCGTCTACTATTCCAAATCCAACTCTATTTACGCCCATATCAGTTGGAGACTGGAACATAGATTCTTTTCCAGTTATTTTTTCTATTATCTTTTTAAGAACTGGGAATAATTCTAAATCTCTATTGTAGTTTACTGCCATTTCACCGTATTTTTCAAGGTGGAATGAGTCTATCATATTAACATCCTTTAAATCCACAGTAGCTGCTTCATAAGCTATATTTAGAGGGTGTTTTAGTGGTACATTCCAAACAGGGAATGTTTCAAATTTTGAATATCCAACTTCATTTCCTCTTTTATTTTCATGATATAACTGACTTAAACAAGTTCCTAATTTACCACTGTTTGGTCCTGGAGCAGTCATAACTACTATAGGTTTTGTAGTTTCTATATATGGGTTAGCTCCAAATCCTTCTTCACTTACTATTGTGTCTACATCAGAAGGGTATCCCTTTGTAGGTGCATGTTTATATACTTTTATTCCTCTTTTTTCTAACTTATTTATAAATACTGTAGTAGCAGGCTGTCCTTCATATCTAGTTATTACTACACTGTTTACATCTAGGTCGTAAGATCTTAAATCATCTATTAATCTAAGAACCTCCATATCGTAAGTTGTACCGAAATCTCCTCTTACTTTATTTCTTTCTATGTCTCCTGCGTATACACATATAACTACTTCTACTGAATCTTTCATATAGCTTAAAACTTTTATTTTAGCATTTTCGTCGAATCCTGGAAGAACTCTCTTAGCATGTAAATCTGCTATTAATTTCCCCCCAAATTCAAGATATAATTTATCAAAATTATTTACTCTTTCTAATATATATTTAGATTGTTCCTTTAAGTATTTCTCATGATCAAATCCAATTTTCATATAAAGCACCTCTCATTCTTTCACCAAATATTTTGTTCGTACATTTTCCATTCAAGTTTATATTATACAATTTAAAAATTTACATTTCAACATACATTTATTATTTCCCTAAGCTTTCATTAAATATATCTACATATATTATAGTTATTAAAATTTGAGATTGTTTTCTCACTTAAAATTTTATACCCTATTTAATCATTTTTTTAATAATTAAATTTGATTTTTTTGTGAATCATGTTAAAAAAATTATTTCCCAGAAAATATTTTTATTAAAAATAAAAAAAGATGCGAAATTAATCACATCTCCTTTTATAAATTAATCTTTTTAATTTTATATTTTATTTATAAATTTCTTTCTAAGTCTATCTCTTCATATTCTGTTAATGCTTCATTAGATAGTACAGTTTTTATACTAGACTGTGCATTCTTTTTATCAAATGCTGGTTTTGCTTTTGGAAGAGATATAAATTTACCTGCACCATTTATACATCCACCTTCACACATCATACCTTCTATGAAGTTTCCTCCAGCTTTATTGACTTTAGAAAGTGTTAATACCTTCTTAGCTTCTTTTCCTCCAGATACTTTAACTGGTCTAAAGTCTACATCCACACCTTTATCTGCTATGTAATTTTCTATAGCTTTTGTTAGACCACCTGCTGCACCAAATCCTCTACCGAATATAGATGCACTATCTGTATCTTCATTCTGACATTTTGCTAATTCTATACCAAAACCTTCAAATAAAGCCATTAATTCTTCAAATGTAAGTACATAATCAATTGCTCCAGCCACATCTTTTCTAAAAGCTTCTTTTTTCTTAGCTGTACATGGTCCTATAAATACTACTACTGAATCTGGATCCATATTTTTTATGTATCTTCCTGTAGCAATCATCGGTGATACAGTATGAGATATTTTATCAGCCATATCTGGGAACATTATATCTATATATGATACAAATCCTGGACAACATGAGTTTGTCATTATATTCGCGCCATCTTCCATTCTTTCAACAAATTCATTTGCTTCATGAACTGTAACGGCATCTGCTCCACAAGCTGCTTCGTACATATCTTTAAACCCTAATGATTTTATTGCATTTTTAATCTGACCATAAGTTATTATAGCAGGAACCTGACCTGTTATAGCAGGAGCAACAACTGCATATATATTTTTTTCTTTCTTTTCTAATAATCTAGCAACTGGTGCTATAAGACTTCTATCTGATATAGCTCCAAATGGACATGCAGACATACACGCACCACAGTTTACACATTTTTCCTCGTGTATTGTTGCCTTTGATGTTTCTTTATTTATATCAAGAGCTCCTGTAGGACATACTGACTTACAAGGTCTAACCATTTCTGATATAGCATCATACTGACATGCCTTTTTACAAGCACCACAAGATTTACATTTATCCTGGTCTATATAAGCTCTACCATTTATATATGATATAGCTCCAAACTTACAAGCTTCTTTACATCTATGAGCTAAACAACCTCTACATAAATCAGTTACTGTAAAGTCATTTATAGGGCAGCTATCACAAGCTGCTTCTAGTACATATATTATCTGTTCTCCACCTTTTATGTTTATTTTTTCTGTATCTACTTTTTTATTTTCGCCATTTGGATCTAGGTCTAGCGCGATTCTAGCTCTTTCAGCTACAACTTCTCTTTCCTTGTATACACAACATCTATATCTAGCTTTATCGCCTTTTATTATTTTATTCGGAATTTTATCTAGTTCCTTTTTTGTTATGTTGTTCTCTCTTGCTAGTTTTACTACTTCTACTAATACTTCATGTTTAAGCTTTTTTAATTGAGTTTCAAATTGAAGCACTAATATCCACCCCTTTTTTTACTTTATTTTCACAACTTAGAATTTTATTATATCACAATAGATATATAATTGTCATTTTTTTATCAAATTTTGGATATTTTTAACATTTATTTTAATATTTCAAAACTAGCTTTTTCTTAATTTTTTTATAAACTTTATATAGTTTTCATACCGGTATATCTATCTTTATTTTTTATAGCTAAGTCAGTTTTATATGATATATTTACTGTAAATCCAATAAATAGCATTACTATACCTTCTGCAACTAACTGACTGGCCCAGATTCCATTCACCCCAAATTTACTAGCAAATACAAATAAAACTATCGGTAATATAACAACTGATCTTAAAAGTCCCATTATATTTGAGTATATTGTTTTCTCTATCGCTTGATAATAAATTGTCCTAGTTAAGTTAACTCCTAAGAATATATATGCTGCATTTGTTAGATTAAGTCCTACTACAGCCATATCTATTACTTCAGGAGAACTAGAGAATATTCCTGCTATAAATCTACCACACCCTGCATAAGCCAATGTTATAACCGCAGATACAAATATACACATTTTTATAGTCATATTATAGAAAGTAAGCATATTTTCTTTGTTTTCTGTACCAAAGTTATAGCTTATTAAAGGCTGAGCCCCCATTGTTATTCCTAAAACTATATTGTATATATTTGATGTAGCGTAGTTTATTATTGCATATGCTGCTATTCCACTTTCCCCAACAGTATTTGAAAGTGCAATATTGTGGAAGAATATTATCACAGAAAATGCAGCTTCTGCCAAGAAAGATGGGAATCCTATTTTCATAGCTTCTATAAAAGCTGATATACCTATATTTGTCTTACCAAATGATAATTGTCCTCTTTTAAATATAAAGTGAGGTAACACCATCATAATAGCAATACTATTTCCTATACCCGTTGCAACAGCTGCACTCTTAACTCCTTGCTGTAATACAAATATAAATACATAATTTAATATAATATTTATCACTGTAGCTGCCATACTTGCAAACATAGCCAGTTTTGGAGCGTTATCATTTCTTAAAAAGCTCCCAAATACAACCATAAGTACACTAGATATACAGAATATAGAATAGTATCTTAAATACTCAGCAGCTATAGGAACTAATCTACCCTTTGCTCCAAGTAATATAACTATTGTTTCTGAAAATCCAACACATACTATACTTATAATTAAGCTCATTACAATTAATGATTTTATAACCTGTCTAAAAATATTAACAGCTTTCTCAGAATCACCTTCTCCAAAATTTTTAGATACTAGAGATCCTCCCCCAACAGCTGCCATGTTAGATATACCTATAAAAATCATTATAACAGGTATAACTATATTTACTCCTGCTATAGCATCATCCCCTACACCTATTCCTAAAAACATACCATCAAGAACCGTATTAAAAGATGCTACAAACATAGCTAATGCAGACGGAACTGTAAGCGATAAAAATTTTTTCTTCATTTCTCTCCTCCATAATATAAACCTTTTTATAACATGCACATATCCCTCCAACTTATTCCAAAAACAATCTATGCATCTTCTTTACAAAAGAAAAAGAATACCCGAAACGGATATTCTTTTCTTCGCCTTGTATTATATACCATTTTTATTTTTTAATCTACAATAAAATCAAAAATCTCATACTATTTTTCTTTTGCATCTTCCATTACTTCTTTTATACCTTTAAAAGTACCTAATAGATTAACCGCATCTGATGGAAGTACAAGTTTAGCTGATTCACTCTGACCTAATTTTTCTAAAGCTTCCATAGATTTTAATGCAAGCATATTATCGTCTATTTCTGCTTCTTTCATTGCTTTAAATACTAAAGCTAAACCTTCTGCTGTAGCTTCCTGACTTCTTCTTATCATTTCTGCTTCTCCAGTTGCTTTAGCTATTGCAGTTTCTCTTATTGCTTCTGCTTCCCCTTCTGCTACTAAGATTGCAGACTGTTTCTTACCTTCTGCTTCTCTTATCATAGCTTCTTTCTTAGCTTCTGCTCTAAGTATAGCTGACTGTTTTTCTCCTTCTGCCTGAAGTATAGATGCTGATTTATTACCTTCTGCCTGAAGAATTGCTTCTCTTCTTTCACGTTCGGCTCTCATCTGTTTTTCCATTGCAACCTGAATATCGTGAGGAGGCATTATATTTTTAAGTTCAACTCTGTTTACTTTGATACCCCATTTATCTGTTGCTTCATCAAGTATAGTTCTCATCTTTGCATTGATTATATCTCTTGAAGTAAGTGTTTCATCAAGGTCTAATTCCCCAATTATATTTCTTAAAGTCGTAGCTGTTAAGTTTTCTATAGCTGATATAGGATTAGCTATTTCAAATACATACTTAACTGGATCTGTTACCTTATAGTACACTACTGTATCTATCTGCATAGTAACATTGTCTTTTGTGATAACCGGCTGTGGTGGGAAATCTACAACTAATTCTCTAAGGTCTATAATGTACGCCATTTTGTCTATAAATGGTACTAAGAAATGCACGCCTGTTTTAGCTTCTTTATGGAACTTACCTAGTCTCATAACTATACCCATTCTAGATTGTTTAATTACTTTAACACAAGATAAAGCTATAAACACAACAAATAAAATTAACACTAAATTTATTATCGTTTTTACTACTCCTGCCATAATGATACCTCCATTCAAATCTATTCCTTATATATTTTATTTTTATTAGTTGAATTTATTTGGTTACAACTAATTTAACCCCATCTATTCTTACTACTTTAACTTTTTCTCCTTTTTTATATGTTTCCTCCTTTTCAGATACAGCAGTCCATTTTTCTCCTTCTAAATTGACTATTCCATAGACTACATTTGAAACATCCTTTTCTACAATGGCATATTTTCCAATTAATGCATCTATATTTGTATTAGATACATAGCTTTCATCTTTTTTTACTATAACCTTTGTAGCTATGAAAAGCATTATACTTGAACTGACACCAAATATTAGTACTTGCATAGGGATACTTTCAACATAGGTTGTTAAAAACATTGTAGCTAAGGCTCCAAAGCTAAACCAAATTAAAGTAAGACCAGCTGTAAACATTTCGCCTATTCCGAATATAACAGCTACTGCCAACCAAACTAATTTTATATTTATTCCTAAAAGCATATACACTCCCTCCTTTCAAGTATTATACTTTTTAAATTTATTTTCTCTTTTTCTTTTTTTTATTATATTACATATTTTCTTTTCAATGATTACAAAAAAGTATCAAATTTTTCTAACTTTAACCAATTTTTTAAATTTTGTAATTTTATATTCATTATTTACAATATTTTTTACAATCTTTCAAATTCCTTCATAATATACGGTATTTTTTCTATAATATCACTCGCATTAACAGTATATTTTTCTTCAGCCAGTCTATCTCCTGTATACCCATGAAGGTATGTACCTATTACAGCTGCTTCAAATAAAGGTATATTTTGCCCTGCCAATGATGTTATTATTCCTGTTAAACAGTCTCCCATTCCTCCATTTGCCATTGCGCTATTTCCTGTCATATTTATATATGTAGTATACCCATCTGTTATTACAGTTCTATTTCCTTTTAATAAGACTATAGATTTAAGAGTTCTTGCTGCTTCCTTAGCTGCATCTATCCTATTTTCATTTATATATTCCATAGAAAAACCAGTTATTCTAGAAAGTTCCATAGGATGAGGCGTTATTAAAATATCTCTTTTACTATCTTTTAATATATTTTTATTATTTTTTAAGCAGTTTATTCCGTCTGCATCTATTATAATTGGGCAAGATACTTCTTTTAAAATAGATTCTATTATTTTTAATGTAGTGTTATTGTCTCCCATTCCAGGCCCTATTCCTATAGCATTGCTAGAACATAAAAGTTTTCTAACTCTTTCTTTTTCAGAATAATTAACAGTCATTGCCTCAGTAAAAACTGTGCATAATTTTTCTTGAACATCTGAATCACTTATAAGTGTAACCAAACCACTTCCTGTCTTAACCGCAGACTCAGTAGCTATTTTTGCTGCTCCATAGAAACCTCTACTTCCGGCTACAATACTAACTCTTCCAAAATTTCCCTTATGAGCATTTTTATCTTTTTTATTTATAAACTTAGCAATTTCATTTTTATCAGCTATAAATTCACTATTATGAAATTTATCTTTTATAAATTTAGGCACTCCTATCTCTTCTACAACAATATTTCCTATATAATCGTCAGCCTTATAATTTAAAAATCCTCTTTTATAAAACTCAAAACTTATAGTTTTAAATGCTTTTACAGCTACTCCCATTATATTTCCAGTATCGCTATCAAGACCTGATGATATATCTATCGCATATATTTTTTTAGAATAATTATTCATAAGCTCTATCGCATCTGCAAAAATACCGCTCACATCTCTTTTTAGGCCTGTTCCAAATATTGCATCTACACATGCATCTGTATTTTTAAGAGAGTTTTCTAAATCTATCTTATTTTTTTCATCTAAAAATTTAAGATTTAGTCCCATATTTTCTAATATTTTAAAATTAATTGAAGAGCATTCTGTTAATTTTTCTCTTTTACCTACTAAGAATATATCTACTTTCTTACCTAATATTGAAAGCTTTCTAGCTATTCCAAGCCCATCGCCACCATTATTTCCTACACCACAAACAACTGTATAAGAGTTATTTTCTTCTATATCCAAGTTTTTTATAGCAGCATTTACTGCATTTTCCATCATCACTATCAGTGGAATTTCTAGCTCTGTTACACAAGCATTATCCATATTTTTAGTAAGGTTAGAAGTTCCTACTAACATCAAAATCACCAATCTTTCTATTTAAAGTTTATTTATTAATTTTATTTTACCATTTATTCTTAATTATTTTAATCTGTTTAAAAATTAATCTTCATCATCTGAATCATCCTCTTCCTCTTCATGATTATCGTCATTATCGTTATCATGATCCCTTTCTTCATGTTCATCATCAACTTCAGAATAATCATCTTTTGTAGACTTTTTATTATTTTTCACTTTAATATTATTAGATTTATTAGTTTTCTCTTTTTTATAATAATCCTCAATATCGTCTATATCATCATCGTCGTCATCTTCATATCCTTCACTTCTATCTTCTAACTCATCTAAAATTTCTTCTCTTAAATATGCATATTTTCCGTCTTTTAACATCTTATTAAGTTTATCTATTGTCATTCCTTCTATATCGCCTTCTTCTATCATCTTCATAGCTGCATACTCACCCATTGAAATTTCTGCATTTTGGTTCTGTGCTAATTGATTTTTATCAACTCTCACATACATAACATTTAATCCCTTAAATTTCTTACTTATAAGAGCTTTTATTTCTTTCTCATAAGCTATATCCTCAGCATCTTCAAAACAAAGCCCCACTAAAACTCTTCCTGTTTTATTATTTTTAGAATCCTGTTTAATCTGTTTGTAAAGTTGATCTAAAACCATTGAAAAATCGTCATCATCTGAAATATTTAAACTTCCATTTATTAAAGATGTAGAGTTTATATTTTTGTTTTTATCAAGGCTTAGCTCTACACTACTTCCATTTTCATCAAAAGATACAGTTGCATAAGATTTTGGTGCAGATGTATATATAACAGTTCCAACAATAATAGCTATTGCAGCCGCTACAGATACTAATCTTTTATAAATATTAAACTTATTCTTTTTACTTTTATCATTAAAGTCTATGACCTTATCTTTAGAATCGATATTATATATATCTTCTTCTAAAAAATATATCTTATCTCCTAACTTCATTCCTTCCTTATTTTTTATTCTAAAAAATTCAGATTCGTTAGTAACAACTATCGAATATCCTTCCTTAATTTCTATAATAATCCCTTTATATAACATAATTATCTACCTTTCTTTATCCACAGTTTTAAATTTCTATATCCTCTAAAAAGTATAATTATAACTGTTATAATAAACAATTTACTCTTTCTTATTACCTTTTCGCTAACATCAAATCTATCTGACATATTTTTTATTGGTAATCTCTTTTTCATAAACATGAAATCAGTTATATCTTTTTCTCTACTTGATTTTTCAGATATATCTATAGCTTTTTCTCTAGTATCTTTATGTTTCGGTGCTTCATTTACAAGTTCTTCAAAGCCAAATCCAAACTCGTCTATCTCATCTTTTAATTTTTTTATCTCGTCTATTGTAATCTCTCTGTTTAAATCAAAATCCTCGTTATTGTCAGCTATTTCTAATATATCTATTCCCTTTTCTTTATAATCCTCTATTGATTTATTTTTGCTATTTTTATTTTCTTTTTCAAAGAAATTTTTTAACCTGCTCTCTATAACTAATCTGGCAAAAGCATAAAAATCTCCTCGTTTCTCTTTATATTTTTCTATAGCTTCAACAAAAGCTATCATACCTATACTGTATTCATCATCATTTTCTATAGAAACATACCTTCCTGTAAACTTACTTATACAAGAAATTATAAATGGTATATGTTCTTCTATGAATTCTTCAGTTGCTTCAACTTTTATAGTTTTTCCTTCTTCCATAAAATCATATCCCTTTCAATAAATTTTGATTATAAGATAAATCATGCCAATTTATATAATTTTTCGTTTTTACAATTCTTGGAAATATTATTGTTTATTATATGCTCACGATTATCTGGTATAAAAAAA
>URRU01000002.1 GCA_900550335.1 uncultured Clostridium sp.
CGAATTATTTATTCGAACTAAATATATCTGCTGTTCAGTTTTCAAAGTTCATTTTGTTCTGTTTCACTGCCCTCTCTCAAGGACAAGTATTATATTATCATCTTTTAATTTCATCGTCAACACTTTTTTTAAACTTTTTTTATTTTTTATTCTAACTTTCTTCTTTCTTACGAAATATAAAAATATTCAAAGCCGAAATTCTACTTATTCCAATGCATTTAGAAATAATATAAAAAATCAGCTCCTGACAATAACTATTAAATTTTACATTTATAATTTCTATCTTTTTTAAATTTATATACATTTTTTTAAAAAATCGGTTAAAATACATTACAATGAAAATTTTAAAATTAATTTAGTTCTAGAAAATCTTCTCATATGCAACTCTTTCAGCACCATCTTCTAAAAAAATCACACCACAGTATTCAAATCCATTTTTTTCTAATAATCCTCTCATAACAAAATTATCTCTATGAGTGTCTATTTTTATACTATTATAACCTAATTCCTTGCACATATTCTGAGAAAATTTCATTATTTCATGAGAAAGCCCCTTCCCTTTATACTCATTACTTACAGCAACTCTATGCACAACCCCGTATTTTCCATCGCTTAACCAATTTCCTTCGTATATCTTGTCGTAAGTACTTTCTCCTCTAAAAGAAATAGCTGTAGTAGCCACTATTTTACCGTCAAGTAGCATAACATAACTCTCGTCAGCCTCTATATCCCCTCTCAGATTCTCTTCATTAGGATAGCCATCTTGCCACTGATCTATATCTTTACTTTTAAAATATTCCTGTGCCTGTCTAACAATTTCCATCATTTCTGGTATATCTTCTATTCTAGATTTTCTAAATTCCATAATCCTCTTCAAAACTCCCTTTTCAAAATACAAATCTAAATTATTTTAACTGCAATTTCAAATATATCTAAAAGCCTAATTTGCAGTTAATATCTAAATTATATCAAAATTGCCAAAGAAAAATATATAAAATCCTAAAAATCACAGATAATATCTTAAAATTTAAAATAACCTACAGTAAAATAAACTAAATCAAATAAATCAGAAATATATCTCCTATAAAATTCCTATAACACCAGAAATTTTCTACATACAAAAAGCTCCCGATATAATCGAGAGCTCTCATTTACATAAGTATTTTTACATAACTACTTAAATTTAAAGATAAATTTAAACACAAAAACTTAAATACTAAGCGTTTTTGCCACAGCATTTTTTGTATTTTTTACCACTTCCACAAGGACATGGATCATTTCTTCCAACTTTGTGTTCTTTAACTATAGTTTTGCTTTTTTTGTATTTTTTGTGTAATTCTTTTCTTGTTTCAGCAGAAAGTATTCCATCCCATTCAGGTAAAGTGTATAACCATTCAGCTTCAACAGCACACATATTGTAGAATAATTTTTCCCAGTCTATTTTTATAGATACTTCCCCATCAGCTTCTATAGCGTCTAGGTCTAGATCTTCTTTTAAACTTTCGCTTATTCCATCTATGAATCCCATGAAGTATTCCGGAGATGTTTCGTATTTAGCTGCTAAATCAGCAACTTTTCCTTCTACGGTTTCAGTTTTTTCTTCTAATATTTTTCTGTATATGTCTCTTTCAACATTTAAATACTCTTTCCAGAATTCTATTTCAGCATCCTGGTTTTCGTGAGTTTCGCTAACTTTTTTCCATGCTTCGTATAAACTCATTGTAATTTTCCTCCTAAATTAATCTCGTCTTCTAAAAGACTTTCATTCAAATCTACTATATTATATCATAATTGAACAGTTCTTTTAATACTTTTATAGCTTTATCTTGTTCAATAAAGTACGGACTTGTAGCTATTGTAATAACTTTAGCACCCTTAATAAGCTCCTGTATCCTATCAAATCTATCAGAAAAAGGTATATAATCCATATCCCTTGAGAATATATCTAAATCTATATCTAGCACATATTCTCCTTCTACCTCTTCCTTTAGACTATAAGTACTGTCCATTATTATAAGTTTTGAAAAAATTTCATGCTCCATTGCAGGCTTAATAAAACTTCCTACATTAAGCACTTCATTTGTATATCTAAATACATCATCTAAATCGTCTACATCTACATCATAATTAGGCGGAACTCTAGTATCCTTGTGCTGATCCACGTGTACCAAAGTGCAACCTCTATTAAAAAGACCTTCATTTAGGCATCTCATCCAGAAGTAGAACGAATGGTTATGGTTATCAAAAATATACACTCTCTTACCGTCTTTAGTATCCATTCTGACCATATTTTCTATACCATAAGCCTTAAACTCTGTATCCTCATCTATCTCATTAAACACAATTTCTGTACCTTCCCTTACATCATCCAAATCTCCTTTTATAAGCTTTGGTACAAAAATCTTCTTATTCTCCCTCTCTTCAAAGGAAAATATATTATTTCCAACTGGTTTTTCTATAAAAAATCCATTATATCTTTCCATACTATCCAATCAGCCCTTCTAAATTAAAATTAGATTTCTGATTCCACAAAACTATCTTACTTATCAAAAACATTCCATGGATATTCTTTTGGTGGCTCGCAGACAAACTCCATCTTCTCTTTAGTAACAGGATGAACTATCTCTATCTTATAAGACCAAAGTGCTATCTGCTGACCTACCTTGCTATTTTTACCATATCTCTGGTCACCTACAAGAGGGTTATTTCTCGAAGCAAACTGAACCCTAATTTGATGTGGTCTACCTGTCTTTAAATCTATCTGAACTAGACTCATCTTATCCTTGAATGCTAGAGTTTCGTAACTAAGCTCAGCGTATTTAGAATCCTTGTGACTTTCAGAAACTACACTGACCATATTGGTTTTCTTATTCTTATACAGATAATCCTTTAAAGTATCACTCTGTTTTCTCATCTTTCCATTGATAACAGCTCTATAAGTCTTTTTAAAAGTCTTATTTCTAACCTGCTCAGAAAGTCTTGATGCTGCTTTAGAAGTCTTAGCAAATACCATAACTCCTCCAACAGGTCTATCAAGTCTATGAACTAACCCTAAATAAACATTTCCCGGCTTATTATACTTCTCTTTAAGATATGCCTTTAATAGATTGACCATATCCTTATCATTTGTATTATCCCCCTGAGAAAGAATATTTACAGGCTTTTCAACTACTAAAAGATGATTATCTTCATAAAGTACATTTATATTTACACTAGCCAAAGACTATCTCTCCCATCTACCAAATATACCACAAGGAAGTATTTTACCATCTCTTGACGCTGGTATTCCAACTTCTCCACCGTATATCTGTCCGCCTTTTACTTTCTTTCCTATAGTAGTAGAAAGCACGTTTTCAAGTACTATTGGAGAAAATCCTGTAGTATAAGAGTTTATTAAGAAGAATAATGGATCATCAGATAATACGCCCATACATAATTCAACGAAATCGTATAATTTATCTTCTATTTTCCATACTTCACCTTTTGGTCCTCTTCCGTATGAAGGTGGGTCCATTATTATAGCGTCGTATTTTCTTCCTCTTCTTATTTCTCTTTCAACGAATTTAACAACATCATCTACTATAAATCTTACTGTCTGATTCTGAAGTCCAGATAATGCTATATTATCTTTTGCCCAGTTTACCATACCTTTTGCTGCATCAACGTGGCAAACTTCTGCCCCAGCTGAAGCACAAGCAACAGTTGCTCCACCAGTATATGCAAATAAATTTAAAACCTTTATAGGTCTTTTTGCTTTCTTTATTTTATCTATCATCCAATCCCAGTTTGCTGCCTGTTCTGGGAAAAGACCTGTGTGTTTAAACCCTGTAGGTCTTATATTGAATTTTAAATTTTTGTAGTTTATTGTCCAACTTTCTGGATATTTTTTCTTCTGCTCCCAAGAACCTCCACCTCTATTACTTCTGTGGTAGTGTCCATGTGGATTTTTCCATAATGACCATTCCTTTTCCATTGGCCAAACAACCTGTGGATCTGGTCTTCTAAGGACGATATCGCCCCATCTCTCTAGCTTCTCTCCGTTACCCATGTCTATAAGCTCATAATCTTTCCAACTATCTGCTAAAATTAACATCTTTTCCTCCTTCTCTCTTATCTAATTAAATTTATATTTCTTAAAATATTTTCCATCTCATTTTTTAACCTAATTATTAATTATATCATACACACACAACCATTTGTACTACTTTATCTCACCAATCACATATAAATTAAATTACCTATTTACACCCTCTATATTCTCAAAAGAAAACAGCATATAGAAAAAATACACTAAAAGATTTTCTAGAATCAGAAATATAATTTTAAAATAATTTATAATAGGTAATTTATATCGAGGTTAGAACTTCTGCCTTATATAATCAATTCAATATAATATTTAAAAAAAGAGCTAACCGAAATGATTAGCTCTTTTTATCTCAATTATTAAAAATTATATTTCTGATATGTTGTAAACTTTTAGCGTATCTTTATCTATATGCTGTTTCTTAACATCTACCATTGCTTTTAATGTATCAAGAGAAGTCATAACTTCTGTAGAGAATTCTATAGCAGTTCTTCTTATTTTGAATCCATCTCTGTTAGAGTCGTTACCTTTTGTAGGAGTATTTATAACCATATCTACCTGTTTATTTCTTATAGCGTCAAGTATATTTGGTCTAGCTTCTTCTACTCTATTTACAGTTTCAACTTCTATTCCGTTTTCTCTTAATGCTTTAGCTGTTCCTTCTGTAGCCATGAAAGTATATCCAAGCTCTTTCATATCTTTAGCTATTTCTATGAACTCTTCTTTATCGTGGTTGTTTATTGTAGCAAGTACGCAACCTCTTTCATCAGCTATACCTTTACCAGCTGCAAGGAATCCTTTGTATAATGCTTCTTCTAAGTTAGCACCTACTCCAAGAACTTCCCCTGTTGATTTCATTTCAGGCCCTAGTGATACTTCAACCTGAGCAAGTTTTGCCATTGAGAATACTGGTACTTTAACAGATACTATATCTGGAGTTTTGTATACTCCTGTTCCGTATCCAAGGTCTTTTAATTTAGCACCTAACATACATTTAGTTGCAAGGTCTACTATTGGCACACCTGAAACTTTTGATATGTATGGTACAGTTCTACTTGCTCTTGGGTTAACTTCTATTATGTATAATTCATTCTGGAATTCTATGAACTGGATGTTAACCATACCTATAACATTTAGGTCTAGAGCTATTTTTTTAGTGTAGTCTAATATTTTTTCTTTTATTCTATCAGATATATTCTGGCTTGGGTACATTGTTATACTGTCTCCAGAGTGAACCCCTGCTCTTTCAAGGTGTTCCATTATACCAGGTATTAATATATCTTCTTTATCGCATATAGCGTCAACTTCTATTTCTCTACCAGTTAAGTATTTATCTATAAGAACTGGGTTTTTGCTATCTCTTTCGAATGCTGCTTCTAAGTACTGAACTAATCTAGCTTCATCGTAAGTTATTTCCATACCCTGTCCACCAAGTACGTATGATGGTCTAACAAGTACTGGGAATCCTAAGTTGTGAGCAACTTCAAGACCTTCTTCAACAGTCCATACACCTCTACCTTTTGGTCTGTTTATGTCTAATCTTTCTAGTAATTCATCGAATTTTTCTCTATCTTCGGCTGCATCTATATCTTCGAAATCAGTACCTAATATTGGTATATGTTTTTCATGAAGGAATTTAGCTAGTTTTATAGCAGTCTGTCCACCGAACTGAAGTATAACTCCGTCTGGATTTTCTTTTTCTATTATGTTAAGAACTTCTTCTTCTGTTAATGGTTCGAAGTATAATTTATCAGAAGTATCGAAGTCTGTTGATACAGTTTCAGGGTTGTTGTTTATTATTATTGTTTCTATCCCCTGTTTTCTTAATGATTTAACACAGTGAACTGAGCAGTAGTCGAATTCTATACCCTGTCCTATTCTTATTGGACCAGAACCAAGAACTATAACTTTTTTCTTGTCGCTTACTGTTGCTTCATCGTATTCTTCATAAGTTGAGTAGTAGTATGGAGATAATGCATCTACTTCTCCAGCGCATGTATCAACCATTTTGTAAGCTGGTTTTATATTGTAAAGCATTCTTAATTCGTATAACTGTTCTGGGTTTATTTTCATTAAGTCAGATATACCTTTATCAGAGAATCCTTTTTTCTTTAATTCAAGAAGATATTCTTTAGTAAGGTCTTCTATTTTCATACCTTTTAATTTTTCTTCCTGTTCAACTATCCATTTAAATCTATCTAAGAACCATTTATCCATCTTAGTTATCTGTTCTATCATTTCAACTTTGTAGCCTCTTCTTATCATTTCAGCTATGTCGAATAATCTTTCATCATCTGGAACAACTACTCTAGCTTTTAATTCTTCTAGAGATCTCTGTTCTGATGGTGCATGAACTAATGAATATTTTCCTATTTCTAGAGATCTTATACCTTTAAGTATAGCTGCTTCAAAGTTGCTTCCTATACTCATTATTTCTCCAGTAGCCATCATCTTAGTTCCTAATCTCTTATCAGCTTTCTTGAATTTATCGAAAGGCCATTTTGGTATTTTAGCAACTACGTAGTCTACACTTGGTTCGAAGCAAGCTTTAGTCTTTTTAGTTACTGCATTTTCTATTTCATCTAATGTATATCCAAGAGCTATCTTAGCAGAAACTTTTGCTATTGGATAACCAGTTGCTTTTGATGCTAGTGCTGATGATCTTGAAACCCTTGGGTTTATTTCTATAACAGCGTATTCGAAGCTATCTGGGTTAAGTGCGAACTGTACGTTACATCCCCCCTGAACTTCTACTGCATTTAATATATCAAGAGATGCTTTTTTAAGCATTGCACATTCTTTAGCACTTAATGTCTGAGTTGGAGCAACAACTATACTGTCTCCTGTATGAACACCAACAGGGTCAACATTTTCCATGTTACATATAACTATGCTGTTTCCTATGCTATCTCTCATTACTTCGTATTCTATTTCTTTCCAACCTTTTATACTTTTTTCTAAAAGTACCTGGCTAACTGGGCTTAGCTGTAAACCGTGAACTAATATTTCTTTTAATTCTTCTTCGTTTTCAGCTATACCACCACCAGTTCCTCCTAGTGTATAAGCTGGTCTAACTACTAATGGGTAACCTATTTTATTTGCATAAGCTAAACCATCTTCAAGAGTAGTTACTATATCACTTTCTATAACTGGCTGATTTATTTCTCTCATTACTTCTCTGAATATATCTCTATCTTCACCTTTTTTAATAGATTCAACAGAAGTACCTATTACCTTAACACCGTATTTATCAAGTATTCCACTTTCGTATAATTCAACTGCTAAGTTAAGTCCTGTCTGTCCACCCATTCCTGCAAGTAAACTGTCTGGTCTTTCTTTTTCTATTATTTTTTCTATGAATTCTAAAGTAAGTGGTTCTATATATATTTTGTCTGCTATTTCTTTATCTGTCATTATTGTAGCTGGGTTAGAGTTTATTAATACAACTTCTATCCCTTCTTCTTTTAAAGCCTGGCAAGCCTGAGTTCCAGAATAGTCGAACTCTGCAGCCTGTCCTATTATTATAGGTCCTGACCCAAGTACTAATGTTTTCTTTATACTGTCTATTTTAGGCATAACATTCTCTCCTTTAATCCGTTTTATTTTTCTTAATCTATATCGTCTTTATTATAATCGTATCTATTATAATGCAAGGAATTTACCATATACGCATTCTTTGTCGTCTGTTGATGTGAATGCTGGTATAAACTGTACACTCATTATAGGAAGTTCTTTATGTTTTAAACCTTCTATAGATCCATCATTAAGACTTGTATAAGTTACTTCTGTGTTTTCAGGCATTTCAGTTATATTGAATCCGTGGTGCTGAGTAGTTATTAATACTCTACCTGTTTCCATATTTTTAACTGGAACACTTGCTCCTCTATGTCCAAATGGTAATTTACCTATTTTTCCACCAAGAGCTAAAGCTATAACCTGATGTCCTAGGCCTATACCTACAAGTGGTTTAACACCTGCTATTTTTTTAGCTGCTTCTACTGCAAAGTCAGCATCTTCTGGGTTTCCAGGTCCGTTTGATAATAGTACAACGTCTGGATTTACACTAAGTATTTTTTCTGCTGGAGTAGTAGCTGGGAATATTGTTATATCACATCCGTATGCTTTAAGTGCTTCAACAACACTATTTTTAACACCTAAATCTAATATAGCTACTCTTCTTCCTGTTCCATCTATTTTTTTAACATCTTTGCAAGTTACCTCTTTAACTGCATCTTTGTTGCAGTAAGAAGCGAATTTTTCTTTTAATTCTGTTTCATCTTTATCTTCGTAAGCTATAACAGCTTTCATTGTTCCATTAGCTGTTATCATTTTAGTAAGTGCTCTAGTATCTATACCTTCTATACCTACTATTTTGTTCTGTTTCATGTATGTAGCTAAGTCCATTTCACATCTGAAGTTGTTAGGACTGTCACATTTATTTCTAACTATAAGTGCTTTTGCATGCACTCCATTAGATTCTACATCCTCTAAGTTTATTCCATAGTTTCCTACTAATGGATAAGTCATTACTACGAACTGGCCTCTGTAAGTTGGGTCAGTAAGAAGCTCTTCATAACCTGCCATTGAAGTATTAAATACTACTTCTCCTACAGTTTCTTTTTCATATCCAAAAGCCTTTCCTTCAAAAACTGTTCCGTTTTCTAATATTAATTTGCATTTCATATTGGATTTACCCCCTACGCATTTTCTATTTCTCTTACTATACTTTCAGCTGCTTCTTTAGGATTTTCAGCCTGTGTGATAGGTCTTCCTACAACTATATATTTAGCTCCTCTTCTTATTGCATCTGAAGGAGTTACTACTCTTTTCTGATCCCCAACTGCTGCTGTTGCAGGTCTTATACCAGGGCAAACTGTAACAAAATCATCTCCGCATATTTCTACTATTTTGTCTACTTCTCTAGCTGAACAAACAACACCGTCTATTCCAGCTTTCTGAGCTAATTTTGCTCTCTTTATAACTAATTCTTCAGCAGTCATACTGCATCCTATGTCTTCAAGGTCTTCATTACTTAATGATGTAAGTACTGTAACACCAACTATTAATGGTTTTTCTATATTAAGTCTTGCAGCTTCTTCTTTAGCTATTTCCGCACACTGTCTCATACCTTCTATATCAGAAACATGTATAGTCATTAGCCAAACATTATCTCTAACTGCTGCTTTTACTGCACTTTTCATAGTATTTGGTATATCGTGGAATTTTAAATCTAGGAATACTTTTTTCCCTTTTTCTTTTAAATAATCAAGAGTTTTACCTCTTGTAGCAACATACTGTTCTAGACCAACTTTGAATATATCTACGCTATCTTCTAATTTGTCTATCATTTCTTTTGCTTTTTCGAAATTGTCAGTGTCAATTGCCACTATCAGTTTTTCTTTTCCATTGACCATATCTATTATTCTCCTCTTCATTAGTTTTTAACAAAGCCTCGTAATACACAAAAAATCCTTATACCACAAAAAGAGGCATAAGGATTTTATCTTTCCATAACAAAAAAACGCTATGAGATATCTTTCCCAGTCTCTCTGGACTAGCTTAAAAGACTTTATCATAAATATTTTTATTTCTTCTAATTTAATTATTTTAGTATTTATACCATTATAACCATTTAAGAGTTTATATGTCAATAACTTATTAATCCTCTTCTTTAATTAAGGTTTTTATTTTTTATGAAAAGTACATTACTCTTATATTATACATCGTTTTCCAATAAATTTGGATATTATTATGTTATTTATGGCAATTATTACTACATTTTTTCATAATTTTACTCTTCATCGTCTAAATCGTCAGCAACATAGTTTCTTGGCTCTGCTGATATAAAATACTCTCTTCCACCTATTCTATTTCTTAAATTCATGTCCTTGTAGACAACAGTCATTCCTTTTTCTCTACAAGCTAAATCAAAATGCTTTAATGCTATTCCCATACTAATCTTACTCATATCTCTAAGTGCTGCTTTTTTAGGAACTTTTTCAAAGAAATGAATTCCCTTTTTATCTCTTAAAACATACCAAGGTTGTGTATTTTTAACAGATGGTGCACGTCTTATAAGCTCCATCACTTCTTCCCATTCGCCTTTCATTCCTTTAGAGATTTTAGAAATATTTCTTCTGTCTGGTATAGCAAATCTTGTTCTAAATAATGGTTCTGATTTTATAGGCATACCAAATGCAATTATTATACATGGCTCACCTATGCTTTCATCTAATTCCGCATCTTTCATCATCTCCGCAACTTCAAAACCTTCATCTCTTACAAAATCTCTTTCGTCCTCTTCTGTTTTTAGGCAGTCTAAAATATCTGCTTTTGTAAGATGAGAATCTATCCAACATGTAGCTATTCCAAGACTAGTCATAAATAAAACTACCTCTTCCATAGCATACCCTACATTTTGTAGATGGTCTTTCCCTCCATCAGATGTAACAACTATATAATGAGGTGCTTTTATCTTGCATTCTTTCCCCATTAAAAAGTGGATTAAATGTCCCTTGTCGATAACATGTGCCTGTATATTTAAATCCTCATTTATATAAGTTATATTGTTACATGCTCTTCTAACATCTTCTATTAAATGGTCTTTGAGTTTTTTATTTGAAAAGAACTCAGTTGTTTTTCTATAGTAAATGGCTTCACATAATTCCATATTAAAAATCCTCCCGAAAAAATCAAAAAAACTAATTATTCTATCATATACATTATAATTATTTTTCATAAATTTGTATATAGTACAACTGTAGAATAACTCTTTTATATACCTCTTAATTTTTCAAAGTGATATAATTAAAACATACAAATATAACTTGGTTGGAGGTATTAAAAAATGAATTTTGAAAGAAATTTAGACAAATATGCTGAACTATCAATAAAAGTTGGGATGAATGTTCAGCCTGGAGAAACTCTTCTAGTTCGCTCTCCTATAGACTGCGCAGATTTTGTAAGAAAAGCAGTTAAATATGCATATGAATGTGGAGCAAAACATGTGTATGTAGAGTGGAGCGATGATGAATGCTCTAAACTAACTTACAACATGGCCCCAGATGAATCATTTAACGAATACCCTCAGTGGCAGGCAGATAAATATACTCAGATAGCAAAAGAAGGTGGCTCTTTCTTAACAGTAGTTGCTCAAGACCCAGACCTTCTTAAAGGTGTTGACCCTCAGAGAATAGCAAACTTCCAGAAAGCTTCTGGAAAAGCACTTAAAGAATGGAGATCTTACACATTAACAGACAGATGTAAGTGGAGTATAGTTGCTTGTCCTTCTGTAAACTGGGCTAAAAAAGTATACCCTAATTGCTCTGAAGAAGAAGCAGTAGAAAAACTATGGGAAGGAATATTCCAGTGTACTAGAGCAGATTTAGAATCTCCTGTAGATGCTTGGAACGAACATATAGCAAATCTTAAAAAAAGAACTGACTTCTTAAATGAATCAGATTTCAAAACATTAAAATACTCATCAGCTAAAACAAATCTTTCAATAGATTTACCAGAAGGACATATTTGGTTAAGTGGAGATGCAAAAGATCCAAATGGAGTATCTTTCGTACCAAATATACCAACAGAAGAAATATATGGAATGCCTCATAAATTTGGTGTAAACGGAACTGTAGCTAGTACAAAACCATTAGTATTTGGCGGTAATGTAATAGACGATTTCACAATAACATTTGAAAACGGAAGAATAGTAGACTTTACAGCTGAAAAAGGATACGAAACTCTTAAAAATCTAATAGAAACTGATGAAGGTTCACACTACATAGGTGAGGTTGCATTAGTTCCTTATGATTCACCAATATCAAATACAAATACAGTATTCTACACTACTCTATTTGATGAAAATGCTTCTTGTCATTTAGCTATAGGTTCTGCTTATAGAAGCTGCATAGAAAATGGAAATGACTTAAAAGAAGAAGATTTAGATAAATTAGGTGTTAATGATAGTTTAACTCATGTAGATTTCATGGTTGGATCTGCAGATATGGATATAACAGGAATAACTAAAAATGGAGAAGAAATTGCCATATTCAAAAAAGGAAACTGGGCATTTTAGTTAATCAAGGGTTATATCTTGTGAAATAATAAAAAGATAGGAGGAGTTGTTTCTGCTCCAGGCAATCAAGTTGCATTGTCGCTGGAAACAATCTCCTCCTATCTTTTTTACCGATTTTAAAATTATAACTGTTGATTAATCTAAAGTGTGGGAAAAGTAGGTAAAATGTGGAAAAATTATCCCCTTTTCAGAAAATATTTCTACTCTGTGGATATTTATCTATGTTAATTATGTGGATAAGTGGATAACTAGTAGTGTTTTACAATTTATAGATATAATTTAATTAGAAAATTGCTGAATAGTTGTTCAACACCGACAATCTGCAAGCGACTCGCAACAATTAAATGTATTACATAAAAGTGCGAGTCGCTGAAGCCTGGAGGGTTGAACAGTATTCAGCAATTTTCTGCTTAAATTAAGAGTATAAATAAAAAACACCGTATGGTTTCGCTAATCCCATACGGTGTTTTTTATTGTTGACGATAAATTGATAAAATATTTCCATCTAAATCACAAATATCCACTCGCTACTTTGGATAATTGAGACTTTTCTCTTGGTTATATTATATACAAAATATACATCTTAGTATACACTAAATCTGAAGATTTTTAAACAGTTTTTTTAATTTTATAAGATAATTTTTGCTATTTCTACTGCAGACTTAGCATCTTTTGCGTAAAAATCGGCTCCTATTTCAGATGCATAGTCCTCTGTAAGCACTGCACCACCAACAAAAATCTTGACCTCAGGCATCTTTTCTTTTAATGCTTTTATCGTTTCTTCCATACTTTTTACAGTTGTAGTCATAAGTGCACTAAGCCCTACTAGTTTTATATTTTCTTCAACAGCTTTTTCCACAACTTTATCCACAGGAACATCTCTTCCTAAGTCGATAATTTCGTATCCGTAGTTTTCAAGCATTATTTTTACAATATTTTTACCTATGTCGTGGATATCCCCTTCTACAGTAGCTAGGATAATCTTTCCTTTTGATACATCTTCTTTTTTATCACCATTTTTGTTGATTAAATTTTCTTTAATAACAGTAAGCGATGCCTTAACAGCTTCTGCAGATTGAATCATCTGTGGAAGGAATATTTCCCCTTTTTCAAATTTTTTCCCAACAACATCAAGTGCAGGAATTAAGATTTCATCTAAAATATAATTCTCATCAGTATCCTTTAACATCTCTATAGTTTTGCTTTTAGCCTCATCTTTAATTCCTTTTTCTACAAGATCAAATAAAGACATCTCTGAAGAACTAGTAGATGCTTTTACATCTTTTTTGTTGTCTACATCGCTATATCTTTCAACAAATTTTGTACATCCCTTGTCTATATTTCTAATAACCTTGTATGAAGTTATAGCTTCCATCATTCTTTCATTATTAGGATTTATAATGGCTAAATCAAGACCAGCATCTAAAGCTAAAGTTAAAAATGCAGAGTTTACTGCCTGTCTATTTGGAAGCCCAAACGAAATATTAGAAACTCCAAGAGTTGTATGCACTCCTAGTTTTTTAACTTCTTTCATAGCTTTTAAAGTCTCATACGCTGCTTCTTGCTGAGCTGAAACTGTAAGAGATAGACAATCTATGTAAATATCCTCTCTTCTAATTCCAAATTCCTCAGCTCTTTTTATAATCTTCTTAGCAATCTCCACTCTTTCCTCAGCTTTTTCAGGAATTCCTCTCTCATCAAGAGTAAGACCTACAACACAGGCTCCGTATTTTTTAACTAGAGGAAGAATAGTTTCTAATGATTCATCCTTTCCATTTACTGAGTTTACTATTGTTCTACCATTGCAATATCTAAGCCCAGCCTCTAGAGATTCAACAACTGATGAATCTATCTGAATAGGTGTATCTGTAACCGACTGCACCTCTTTTAAAATATCTACCATAGCTTTTCTTTCATCTATTCCAGGAAGTCCTGTATTTATCTCTAAAATATCTGCACCGCCATTTACCTGCTCTATAGCAAGTCTAACTGCATAATCAGTATTTCCTGATTTTAAAGCTTCTTTAAATGCCTTTCTTCCAGTTGGATTTATTCTCTCCCCAACAACTCTAGGTTCATCAATTCTCACAACCTTAGATGGAGAACAAACTGCACTTACATATTCATTGTTTTTATCTCCAATTTCTACATTATATAGATTATCAGAAATCTTCTTTATATATGAAGGATCTGTACCACAACATCCACCTATGATACTCGCTCCTGCCTCGATAAATTTCTTAACACCTTCCCAATACTCATCAGGGCCTATATCATAAGTAGCCTGTCCGTCGTGCATTGAAGGAAGTCCAGCATTTGCCTGTACCATAACAGGAATCTGAGAAACAGCGCAAATCTTCTCAACTATTGGTAATAGCTGCACAGGACCAAGTGAACAGTTTACACCTATTGCGTCTACTCCAAGACCACCTATAGTATAGACCATACTTTCTGGAAGACATCCTGTAAAACTTCTTCCATCTTCATCAAATGTCATAGTCGCAAAAACTGGTAAATCAGAATTTTCCTTAGCTGCAAGTACAGCAGCTTTTATCTCAAGTAAGTCCATCATTGTTTCAATTACTATAACATCTACTCCAGCTTTTACACCCCGTACAACCTCTCTTTTAAAAATCTCATATGCTTTATCAAAGCTGAGAGTTCCCATTGGCTCAAGCATTTCACCTATTGGACCAATATCCAATGCCACAAACTTTTCCTTATCTGAGCTAGATTCTTCTATTGCCTCTCTTGCTGTTTTAACAGCATTATCTATTATCATCTCAACAGTATATCCTTCTGGAAGCTTTAACTCATTACATCCAAAAGTACAAGTAAGAACTGTGTTTGTTCCAGCATCTAAATACTGTCTATGTATATCTCTTAAAATATCTGGATTTTTATACGCAAAAATCTCAGGATTTTCTCCCATTTTTAGTCCATTTCTCTGAAGCATAGTTCCCATAGCTCCATCAAACATTAAAACTTTTCCTGTTTTTAAATACTCTCTAATTTCCATAGCAAGATCCCCCGCTTTCCCTTCTATATATGCAGTTGTTGTAATTTGGGCAATCTAAACAACTTTTTTTACCTTTTTTAACTTTATTATTTTTGTCTTTACTTGAATCATATATTCCAATAATTGCACTTACCGACTTTCTTGGTATCATAAGTCCGCTACTGCTTGTAGTAAGTCCTATTTTTTTCTGAGACTGCAGAATATTCAGAATTTCCTTGCCACACTCTAGTGGTAAGTCACCATATCCTGGACTATATCTCATAGTTATACATTTCCCAGATTTTTCAACATCTTTTTCAATTATTTCCTGAACATAATCACAAGTCCGCTCTACAAATGTTGTAGCAGCAGAGTCCATTATTATACTTTTTGCAAGGTCTACATATTCAGCTTTTCTAGTTTCCATTTCTACCTTTGTTCCAATAGTGGCTGCAAATAAAATGCATTCATCGCAGCCTCTAAGAAGCTTTGAAATATCTTTGCTCTTAAAAACTAAATTTGTTCCCTCTACTTCAATTCTATCTTCAAAAAATTTAAGCGGATATCTTTCGTATACCGCCCTAGGAGTTATTATGGATCTAGTTTGCTCAATTGCTAAATCTATCTTCTCTGAAAAACTACTATCTATCTCTTGGCCTTTATACCGGAGATACCTAAGAACTTCGGCTTTTTCAATAGATATCTCCGTATTTTTTAAATTCTTTACAATGCTCAATAGCTTAATCCTATTCTCCGTATATGTTTAAAGAGAATCCTTCATCTAAAGCTTTTTTAGCATATTCTTTTGCACCAAATAGAGATAAATCTCTGTAGTTTCCGCATTCTACTGCTGTTGCAGCTGGTATTTCATCAGTATTTAATACCATTTCAAGAGCTTTTTCTAACCCTTCTTTAACATATGCAGGTTCAACATCTCCCCACATTATTAGATAATAACCAGTTCTGCATCCCATTGGAGATAAGTCTATTATATCGTCCATAGTTTCTCTTAAATATGTAGCTAAAAGATGTTCTAATCCATGAAGTGCAGCTGTACCAAATGCTTCCACGTTAGGCTGTAAAAATCTTAAATCAAATTTTGTAACTTTGTCTCCATTTTTACCGTCTAATACGCAACATTTTCTAACATAAGGTGCTTTAACTTTTGTGTGATCTAGTTTGAAGCTTTCTACTTTTTCCATTTTTTAATCCTCCTAAAAATTTATCTTACAATTAAAAAAACTCTTCTCATCAAATCGACAAGAAGAGCAATCTTTTCATTCTATCTTATCGATGTCAGCAGGACCACCTTTAAATTTAGGTTGGTATCGGGATACGAGCTGACCCTCTGCCCCGATTCTTGATAAGTTTATTAAACTGATTTTTATTATATATTATATCAGCTAAAATGTAAAGCAAGTTACATTTCTATTTTGCATATCATTTGTGTTTATCACTTATATTCCAAATTTGAACAAATTATGTTTAATTAACTTCGATTCTATGGTATATTTAACTAGCTATATAAAAATTTTGATATTTATTTTAGATGTTCAAATAGAAAATGATAAGGATAGTGAATTTAAATGAGAAAAAAATTGGAAAAATACAATATAGTATTTACAGGATTTATGGGTGTCGGCAAAACTACTGTATCTGCCTATATTGCAAATCTTTTAAATAGAGAAGTTATAGAAACTGATCAATATATAGTAGAAAAAGCTAATATGGATATTCCTTCTATTTTTGATAAATTTGGAGAAAACTACTTCAGGGATTTAGAATCTGAGGCAGTTGCAGAAATTTCTAAAAAAAGTGGGGTTATTATATCTTGCGGTGGTGGAGCCGTTATTAGAGAAAAAAATGTTTTAGAATTAAAGGAAAGTGGTATAATAATCAGATTAACAGCTACTCCAAATACAGTACTTCAGAGAGTAAAGGATTCAAATGAAAGACCTATTCTAAATGGACATATGAATACTGAGTTTATCTCATCTTTAATGAAAAAAAGAGATTCCTTCTACTCAAATGCAGCTGATATAACAATATCTACTGACGGAAAAACTGTAGATGAGATAGCAAAGGAATGTATAGAAAAATCTATATTATTTATAGAAAGTAAATAATTTTTAGTACAAATCATAAATTAAATTTTAAATAAGAGGACGGTGAAATAATGGCAAAAAATACATTACAAAATCTTTTAAGTAAATCAAGAAAAGCAATTCAGGACTTTAATCTTATACAGGATGGAGATAAGATAGCTATTGGATTATCAGGTGGTAAGGACAGTATGGCGCTTCTTCACGTACTTAGTACATATAGAAGATTTTCTCCAGAAAAATTTGAGCTAATGGCGATCTGCCTTCAGATGGGTGGAGCTGATAACTCATCACTTCATGAGTTATGCAAGGAATTAGACGTAGAATTCCACGAAATTCCTACAGATATAAAAGAAGTCATTTTCGATGTTAGACAGGAAAAAAATCCATGCTCTCTTTGTGCAAAGATGAGAAGAGGTGCATTAAATGACTACGCAGTAAAATTTGGCTGCAACAAAGTCGCTCTTGGTCATCATAAAGATGATGCCCTTGAAACATTCCTTATGTCTATGTTCTATGAAGGTAGAGTGAGTACATTCTCTCCAAAATCATACTTAGATAGAACAGGACTTACAGTTATTAGACCAATGGTTTATGTTGAAGAGTATTTAATCAAGAAAACTGCTGAAGAGATGGATTTCAAGATAGTTAAAAATCCTTGTCCGGCAGATGGTAATACTAAAAGACAATATATAAAAGAGCTTATAGCTAGACTTCAGGATGAGATGCCTGACTTTAAAAAGAATATGTTTATAGCGATGAACAACCCAGAACAGTGTTTCTTATGGGATAAAGAGAAACTAAAAGATGTTCATTTTAGTAGATAAATAAAAGGGGGTATGGAATAACTGCTATCCGCTCCACGGTTCCGACGTATCATAAAACCTTAAAAGGTATGCGTCTCCAAGTGTCGCGGTATATCAGTTATTTCCATACCCCTTTAAATTTACATTCTTAAAAAATGTAGTAATTTTTAGATTTATATACAAAATAATATAAAAGGCTATCATACTAATAAAAATTATTAATATCATAGCCTTTATAAATTAATCTATTCTTTCTATAGTAACTCCACCTTTTTCTTTTGGGTTATTCATTTTTATTAGGTATTTTCCTTCTGCACCGTTTACTACTTTATTAGATATTTTTATTTCTTTAGCTTCATCTCTGTTTCCATTTTTGTATACTATTACTTTTGTGTCTTCACCGTTTTTTATTATCATTTCAGCTTGGTCATTTTTTTCTAAATCCATTATTCCCATTGCTTTTTCTACAATTTTTACTACAGACTTAGGCATATTTTCTTCACTGAATACAACATAACCATCTGAGTTGCTTTCTTCTTCTCGTTCTATTCTTTCCACTGTAACTTCTCCTACAGCTTTTTCTCCCTCTACAGTAACCTCATATGTTCCATCTTCTGGTACTTTAATTTCAAAGTATGATGTCCGTAAATTTTCACCTTCATATAGAGTTTCTCCATCATCTTTTTTCACTATATCCAGATTTAAAGTCCCTCCGTCATTTAAAACATCTACCTCTAGAGAATCCCCTTTTTGCAATTTCAAATCCTGAGAATCAGATCCATTAAACATTTCATACTCTAAAATAAACTCTGAATCATTACCTGTTCTTTCACCGTCAAACTTTACATTACTTTTACAGGCTGTAGTTGAAAGCGCTGTTGCTATAATTAGTCCTGATATAAATACTTTTCTCATATTTAATTCCTCCACAAAAGAATAATTTCTTATCTTGTAATTTAGTGCTTCTTCTTACTTTATATAATAATGCCTAGTATCCTTATTTTCAATTAAGGTAATCTTAACTATCTCTTAATTTTTTCTAAAGTTTTTCTATTTTAATAACTAAATTATTAATATAGTTTATATATAAAAAAGCAAGAGCAATAGCCAAATAATAGGTTATTCTCTTGCTTTTATTTTTTATTCAGTTCTCTCAATAGACTCTACAATAGAGATATTTCTCATTTCAACAAAAGGAAGATAAGAAACCAATGCTCCCAATCCAACGTTCATTAAAAATACTCCTACAAATGTAATTGGATTGACCAAGAATTTTGGAGAAATCAAGAATTCTGCCATAGGACTATATATTCCCCAGCATACTATTAGTGCAACAATTGCTGAAATCACACCAGAATACAACCCATACATCAATCCTTCAGATAACACAATTTTTCTAAACATCTTATTATCTGCACCAACAGCTCTGATTATTCCAAACTCAGCTCTTCTCGAAACCATGCTATACTTGATATTATTCACTATATTTATAATACTGATTAAGAATAATATACCTATAATCGCATTTATAAACATCTGCTTATTTTCTTCCATAGCAGCTAGTGTCATTCTTTCCTCAGTTAAATCAGCAAATACATTTCCACTAGTTCTATTTGCTATAGCTAAGATTTGTTTTGCTACCTTTTCTCTATTTGCATTGTCTTTCATTTCTATATTTACAATCTGAGCATTTTTGTACCCAGAAAATTTTTCAAACTGCTTATTTGATAAAACTAGATTCATAGAATTATTATCCACATAATAATCAGAGTAATCCACAAGTTCATTTACAATACCCACAATTTTAAATTCTTTTGTGATATATTTCCCACCTGTATCAGTCATTTTAAAATATTCCTCATTAGAAATATTGTCTTCTCTAAAAGTAACCTTCAATTTATCCCCAATATTTACACCTACTGTATACTTTCCATTATTCTTTGGAACCATTGCAATAGCTACTTCTTCATTGTTCATCTCTTTTAAATTCACATTTCCTTTAGCCAAATGTTTATCTAATTTTTTAAGAAGAGTGTCATTATATCCATATACTCCAGATTTTAAAATCTTATCCCCATTTCCACAATCTACTAATAAGCCACCAAGAACATCTTTATTATATGGCTCTTCATTTCTCTTTTTAAAATATTCTTTATCTAAAATCTGATTCTCTTTTAAAAACATCCTAGCATACAGACTTCTTATTTCATCTACATTTTCAACACCATTTATACTTCTAATATCCTCTATGTCCTTAGACGAATATCCTGCATACATAGGTTTTGTCGGAATCATACTTATCTTAAAATCTGTATTCACCCTTGATACCTCGTCTAGTTTCTTCTGCTGATCCTTCATCAAGTCTGAGTAGAATGAAGAAGCTAAAAACATCACACTTCCAAGACACATAGAAATCAGAGTAATTGCAAATCCACTCTTGTTTCTAAGTACATTTTTCATAGCCATCTTTATCTCAATTGGGATAATTTTACTATAAGAAAGGCTATTATTTTTTCTTTTTCTACTCATTTTGTGATTTCTTTTCTTATCCACAGAAGATTTTATATTTCCCCTAATCTCATCAATTGGGGAAATTCTCTTTATTTTCCAAGCCAAAATAACTACTATAAATACAATTATCAACAGAGATACAACACTTGCAAATCCGATTATTTCAATAGGTACGCTAATTGTGGACAATTCCACAGCCATTTCGGTAAATACATTTCCCGAAACCTTTTTAAGCAATACTGCTACTAAATATCCAACAGCTACACCTATTGGAAGGGAAACCAGCCAAATTAAAAGAAGCTCTGTTAAAAGTAGTTTGACTATATCTGATAATTTTCCACCTATTGCTCTAATAACACCGTACTCAGAAATTCTCTGTATTATAGATATATTGAATACCCCGTATACAACTATTGCGAGTACAATAGCTGCTGCAATTGCCGAATAGATTAAGTTATAATCAATTTCTTCAAGCTGCCCCATTGCATCTAATAGCATCTTATTTACACTAATTCCCTCATCATCAAGACCTAAATCCTCAGAAATTTTATAAATATTTTCTACAATATTTTTATCATCCTTAAATCTCACATAAGCATCTGTTTTTTCATTGCTCTTTTTTAAATCTCTATTTAGGAATACTTCCATAATTCCAGAAGACTTTTCTCTGGCTCTGTCCTTCAAAACTCCAGATACTACAAAAGTTTCCTTTTTCTTTCTTCCAAATAAATCTACAGTTACCTTTTGTCCTACTTCTGCTTTTACTTCAAGATTATCTAAAACCCATTTCTCTATAACTACTTCATTTGTCTTTTTAGGAAAATTACCTTTTATAAGCTCAGTATTTTGAAGTTCTAATAGTTCTCTATTTACGCTGACAATATTCATTAAATCATCACTATCAGGAGTAGATGAATCATAGTATGTTAAAAGACCAAGCTTTGATATATTCGGATTATTATTATTTTTTGATTTAGAATTATCTTCATTTAATCCATTGACCTTAATATTCTCAATATCATTAACTTGAGTATCATTCAAATCTCCATATCTTACAAAATAACTTCCTAATTCGTATTCAGTCTGTTTGATATTTTGTTCCTTTGCACTAAACGAAAGAGATCCCACTCCAACAATAAGTGCTATCCCAAGAACAATGCCTATCCCTATAGAAATAGACCTATTTTTATATTTTTTAATATAAGATTTTCCTGCTTTAAAATACCACATGAAAAAACCACCTTTCTTCAGATTATTTATTGTCTTTCAATTTCATTTACTCAAATAATTTAAAGTCATTTCTTACCCTTAAATTATCATCTAAGAAATTTTTAAACAATATAATCTGTTTGAATGGTGGTTTTTACTGTCTAAACAGCAATTGGTATCATAATTCTTACCTTAAAGCTGCTTTCATCGTAATCTATTTTCATATCTCCGTTGTATTTTTCTACACAACTTCTTACATTATCTATCCCTATTCCATGAATAGACTTATCTTTTTTACTAGTCAAAATCTTACTTCCGTCTTTTTTAATCTCATTTTCCTTTGAGTTTTCTACAATTAAAAGACTAAAATTATTTACTATACTATTACTTATTTTTATATACCTATCACTATGTTCCACGTGTAAACACGCCTCTATTGCATTATCTAAAAGATTTGATAAAATCGTACAAAAATCTGCCATATCTAAAAAATCATACCTAGAAAAATCTACCTTGCACTCAAAGTTTATATCGTACTCATCACACATACTCTTTTTATTCTTCAATATCGAGTCCGATATTATATGACCTGTGTTAAACTCATTTCTTACAGATTCATATTTTTTTAAACTTCCCTCTATCTTTTGTATATACTCACCTGCTAGTTCAGAGTTTCCAGATTTATATAGCTCATCTATACAAATTATATGATTTTTTATATCGTGGTACATTTCCCTAACTTTTTGATTTTCCCTACTCGATGCTATGTAGTTCTTAACCTCTTTATCTACACTTTCTCTAAGTATTTTATTTTCATTCTTTATCTTATAGTCTTTAATAATCCTATTTACTGTTAAAATAATACATATATTGGATAATAGAACTAGAAAGGTAGTAAGTATACCATATTCAACAGAATTACCTATATCAAGCATAGTCATTGAAATCATCTTAAAAATTCCTATTATAACTAAAATATTCAATATAAACATCATAATTATAGATAATCTTATTTTTTCTTTGTTTTTCTTGCTATTTAAAATATACAAGTAGATTACTACAAAGAAAATTGTTATTATAACTGAAATAATCCTTGCTTCAAAATATGGATATATTGCATCATTTCCTATGATAACTATTCCGTTGTGCACCAATTTATTCATATCTTCAACTATAAAATCTATTAAATTTTTTATAATTAATTCTACAATAATAAAATAAGATATTACTTTTACAGCTATTTTTTCTTTTGAACTAGAATAATTTAAAAAAGCATATATCATATATGTTATTGATTTTAATAAAAATCTATTCTTAGCCGTAATCTCCTCATATAAAATCAAATGACTAATAAATGTTATCGTAAAAAAACTAACCCATGAAAAAACTTTCGATTTATTTCTACTTTCACAAAAATCCATTGTAATTTTTAAAATCAAATAGTAAACTATAAAATCAGCAAAATTAAATACTATCCAAAAGATATTTTCTATCATGCTCACCTCCCAAAGAAAACTTTATGTTTTTTATAAATTTATCCTTTTTTATTATTTCATTACTTTTTCTATATAATCCATTACTATTTCTTTCAACTCTTTTATCTTATCTCTGCTGATCATTACCTCATTTCCAGCAACTATAGCAGTTCTTCCTTTTATGCTCTCAATCCTAGATATATTTACAATATATCCTCTATGTACCCTAAAAAACATCTCGCTATCTAGTTTTTCCTCCATACTTCCTATACTTTCATACACTCTGTACACATTTTTCTCTGTATGTATAAGAAGGTTTCTTCCATAAGTTTCTACAAAAAGTATACTCTCTGTAGGAACAACCACTGTCTTACCCGTATTTAAATCATTTATGATTATGCTGCTTTCTTTATTATCCTCGATTTCCTCTAAGCATTTATCAAAATGTTTACAAAAATCTTCATATCCTATTGGTTTTAGCAAATATCTAAATGCCTTAACCTCGTATCCATTAGCTAAAAAATCGGGAACTGCTGTGATAAATATTATCTGCAACTTTTTGTTCCACTCTCTAATTTTTCTGGCCACATCCATTCCATTAATACCATCCATTTGAATATCTAAAAGAACTATATCCAAATTTTCTCTGTAGCTTTCATCTTTTTCAAATCTCTCTAAAAAACTCTCTCCATTCTCAAATTCTTCTACACTATACTTTTTTTGTTCTAAGAATTTTTCGAGAAACTCCTTTAATTTATCTCTATATATCTTTTCGTCTTCACAAATTGCTATCGAAATCATTTCTATTCCTCAATTCTTCATAGTCTGTTTAATATAATAATATAATAAACAAAACTATCTTGCAAAACATATAAAAATTTAAAGTTAATTTACACTATAATTTCTTTAAGCAACCTATTATTCAAAATAATAATAAATATGTATACTTAAAAATTATAGAAAAAGTTGCATATTTTTATACTTTTGTTATACTGAATTAAACCAATGGTTTTATATATCTTAGGAAATTTTAATATTCGAGGTGATTATTATGACTAAAGATTCTAAGAATTTCAAATCGTTGTTTTTAAACATTTATGCTGCTATTTTCCCAGTAATTATACTTTTCTTCTCATTCCTTTCTAAGAATGCGTTGGTGAAATATCAGCAAATGGAAGGTAATTCTTATATTTTTGTTGGATTAGGGTACATGCTTTTCTTAATAGTATTTGTATTAGTTCTAACTACATTTAACAAGGATGTCAGTTTTATATCTGTAATAATAGGCATTCTTTTATCAATTTTCTTTGCTACACCAAAATTCTTACCAGTTTCATTTATTAATACTTTTTATTCTAATATTTTCTTAGTGTTTAATAATATGATTGTAGCAATAGGAATGTATATAGCATATTTTATAAGTAAAAGAAGAAAATCTATATAGTATATTAATAAGATAATTTACATACAAAAGGACTTTCATTTAAACAATTTGTTTATCTGAAAGTCCTTTTATTTTTTATATTTTTACAGAATAAAAATAATCCCATCTTTGTAATTCTATATTTTTTCCTTTAAATCATTATGCCAACTATATTTAATATATCCATCATTTTGCAGTCTTCCAACCACTATTCCACCAGCTATTCCTATTTTATGTGAAAACCCTTCAATTGCATTTTTACTAAAGTTTCCAGATTTTATAAATAAATCGTAATCATCTTTAGGAATCAATATATCTCTTGCAAAGTCGTCCGCTTCCTTTTCATCTTCTTCTGTTGTTCCATTAGTATTATTAATGTGACCTTTTATTATATGCCCCAATTCATGGAAAAGGCTAAACCAAAATATATCTGCATCCTTTCCTCTAGCTGTCATACCTATTATTATTTTTCTTTCTTCATAAAAAGTTGCTCCTTGTAAAAACGATCCCATTAAGTTGGGTAGTATAACTAAAGCTATTCCACATTTACTAAGGACATCTGTAAGAATTTCGCTAACTTCAGTTGTTTTTTTCAATGTCAAATTCCTTATTTCTTCTATGCTATTTTCTAATTGCTTTATATTTATTGCCTCTATACTTCTATCCCTTGCTTCTATTTTTGCCTTTTGTGCCATAGCTAAAAGACAATAGTCACTCTTTTGAGTTATAGCTGTTCTTCTACATGCTATTTTATTTAATTGTGGATTACTTAAAATAGCAAGATTAGCAACTTCAAAATATTTTCTAAGTTCTATCACTTTTTCTGATTTTTCATCAACTTTTTCTATCCATCCATTCTTTACCATCTCATTATATGGAATTTTTTTAAGTATTTCAAAATCATTATCCATTTGATTTTCTTCTTTTATTTTTTCTATATCTTCTCTATATATTGCTTCAAGATTGTTCCAAAATCTAGCTGGGATTCCCAAAACCATTTCCAATCTCATTGCAACTTCTGGTGTTAGCTTAACATTTCCTCGAATTAAATTACTTATATGTTTTTCAGACATTCCCATTCTAGCTGCAAATTCCTTTTGACTAAGCTCTCTATCTTCTAGCTGTTCTTTAATTGTTGCACCTGGTGGTATAGCTATTGTAGTTTTACTCTTTATTAACATCAAAATTACCTCCCCCTAACAAATTTAATGATAATCCACTATCTCTTTTATGCTTGCTATTTGAATTTCATCACCTTTCTTCTCAAAAATAAGTCTATATGGATGAACTAAATCAAGAGCATATTCATTCTTTCTATTTCCTTTTAATTTATGGCATCTTCCTATTCTATACATAATCATCATTTCAACTGTATCAATTGATTTTAATTCTTTTATTCTTTGGTGTATTGTGATTGCCATTTTATTTCCATGCTTTTTTATCGCATAATCAAAATTTGTACAAATTTTCTCTATTCCCTTATTCTTATATTCTACTTTCAATACATCACCTCATTTTGACTTTATTGATGTATTTTATATAGTTATTTTCAAGTCAATAATATCATAGCTTTAATTAACCTACAAGGTTAATTTTGTAATATTTGACAACTATAAATTACATCTTCAATAATATTATTTCTAAATATCTCTAGCATTATTCAAAATAATATTATTAAAGAATCTTTAATTATATATTTTTTGCATAAAAAAGAGGTACCTCTTAGTTTGAGGTACCTCGTTATTATTTATTTAATTATCTAGTAGCAAATTTTTCAGCTATTTTAACAACTAACTGAGAAGCTTTTACCATTGAACTAACTACTAATAATTCGTTTTTACTGTGGAAGTTTAATCCACCACCGAATAAGTTAGGGCATGGTAATCCCATTTTAGATAATTTAGATCCATCAGTACCACCTCTTATAGGTATAACTACTGGTTCTACATCTAATTCTTTCATAGCTTCTGTAGCTATGTCAACTATATGCATAACTGGTTCTATTTCATCTCTCATGTTATAGTACTGGTCATGTATTTCTACTGATACTCTACCATTGTATTTTTCAGTTATTTCAGCTATTTTAGCTGCGAAGAATTCTTTTCTTGCTTCGAATTTAGCTTTGTCATGGTCTCTTATTAAGTATATCATTTTAGCTCCATCAACATTTCCGCTTAATTCATTTAAGTGATAGAATCCTTCATATCCTTCAGTAGTTTCTGGTCTTTCATCTTCTGGGAATAATTCCATAACTTTTCCTGCTATGTATAAAGCATTAACCATTTTGTTTTTAGCTGATCCTGGATGAACGTTTTTACCTTTTATAGATACAGTTGCTAAAGCTGCACTGAATGTTTCGAAGTTTAATTCACCTTCTGCTCCACCATCTAATGTGTAAGCGTATTTAGCACCGAATTTTTCAACGTCGAATTTATCTGCACCAGTTCCTATTTCTTCGTCTGGAGTGAATCCAACTTTTATTTCACCGTGTTTTATTTCTGGATGGTTTACTAAGTATTCCATAGCTGTCATTATTGCTGCTATACCAGCTTTGTCATCCCCACCTAGTAATGTAGTACCATCAGTAACTATTATTTCTTCTCCTACAAATCTTTTTAATTCTGGAGTGTCTTCTACAGTAGTAACTACTCCTAGTTCTTCATTTAGAACTATATCATTTCCATCGTAGTTTTCTATTATTCTAGGGTTTACGTTTGTTCCTGAAACGTCTTCATTAGTATCCATATGAGCTATAAATCCTATTGTGTCAACACCTTCAGTATTTGCTGGTAATGTTGCCATTAGGTAGCAATGTTCGTCTAAAGAAACATCCTGTAATCCTATTTCTTTTAATTCTGCTTCTAATACTCTAGCTAAATCGAACTGTTTTTCAGTTGATGGACAAGTAGTACTTGATGAGTCTGAAGTAGTATCGATTTTAACGTATCTTAATAATCTTTCTAAAACTTTTTCTTTCATAATTTTACACCTTCCGTTAAAAAAATATAAATTTAAGGTTCGCAGATTGTCTGTAGAAAACCTTTCTCCTTTAGTATAACAATAAATTCTTAGAAACTCAAACAAAAAAGCTATTTTTTCCGAAAATTTTTATTATTTTTTTAAGTTTATCATATTGATTTATTTTTATTATATAAATTTATATTTTATATAC
>URRU01000003.1 GCA_900550335.1 uncultured Clostridium sp.
ATATTAGCATAAAATATTATTTAATATTTAGTGTAAGATTTTATTTAATCTTAATACAAAATAAAAAAAATTTTTATATCAGTACTCTTGATGTTATAGTATAATATATTTAATAGATAAACTAGATAACATCTAAAAAGAGAGGGTATAAAATTATGAGTTTAAAATTAGGAAATGCCATAGCAGTGGCAACAGATTATATAAAATCAAATCCAGCTGTACCAGTTTACAAAGATGGAGAAAATCTATATGCAGTAATATACCATATAGAAATTGGTTACAATAAAAACCACGAATCTAACGTAAAACAGTACATAATAATAGATTACAAAGATTTTTCTTTATCAGAAGCAGAAAGAGCTGAATTAATAGATTTAGCTAAATCTTACTGCGAATCAAAAGGTATAGAAAATAACGAAAATCTTGAAATAAACTTACTTGATAATGAAGAAGCAGAAAACTTCATTGAAAAAGTATTTAACAACATGAAAGTAATAAGAGGTCTTATAACTAAGAAGTGTTAAGGTCGTCTAACTAGTTTGTGTTTAATTAATGTCGAATGGCATGATTGCTGTTCGGCATTATTTTAAATACCGATTTTTAGACGGCCTTTTTTAAGGTCAAAAGCTAAAAATAAAATAGAAATAAATAATTTTAATATTAAAATAGAGAAATAGGAACAGATAATTAAAAGAAAGGAGAAAATTATGCTAAGAGTATCAAACCTAAAGCTTACAATAGATGAAGATATAAGCATACTAAAAAAATTAGTAATAAAAAAACTAAGTATAAAAGAAAATGAATTAGTAAAATACAGCATATACAAAGAATCAATTGATGCCAGAAAAAAAGGCAATATGATGTTTGTTTACACTGTAGATGTAGAATTAAAAAATGAAGATAAAGTGCTTAAAAGAAAGCATAAAGATGTAGTACAGGTTAAACAAAAATCATATATAGGCGTTAAGAGTGGAAATATAGAGCCAAAAGGAAAAATTGCTGTAATAGGTAGTGGGCCTGCTGGATTATTTGCATCTCTTTTATTAGCTCAAAACGGATACTGCCCAATAATGATTGAAAGAGGGGCAGATGTAGATAAAAGAACTGATGATGTAAACAACTTCTGGAAAAATAGAATATTTAATAAAAAATCAAACGTGCAGTTTGGTGAAGGTGGAGCTGGAACATTCTCAGACGGTAAGCTAACTACAAGAGCTAAGGACATAAGATGTAGAAAAGTTCTTGAAGAGCTAGTAAATCACGATGCACCTTCAGAAATACTTTACTCTCATAAGCCACATGTTGGGACAGATATACTAAAAAATGTCGTTAAAAATATAAGAGAGGATATTAAACACCTAGGTGGAGAGGTTAGATTTGAATCTCAGGTTACAGATATATGTATAGAAAACAACAAAATAACTAGTATAACAATAAATGACAGCGAAAAAATAGAAGTAGAAGCTGCGATACTTGCAATAGGACACAGTGCAAGAGATACTTATGAGATGCTTTACAAAAGAGGAGTTACAATAATTCAGAAGCCTTTTGCAATAGGTGCTAGAATAGAACATCCTCAGCAGATGATAAATAAATCTCAGTACGGAGAATATTACAATCATCCTAGACTTGGAGCTGCGGACTACAGATTAATAGAGCACACTTCTAATGGAAGAACAGCCTACACATTCTGTATGTGCCCTGGAGGAAGTGTAATAGCATCGGCCTCAGAGGAAAATGAGGTTGTAACAAACGGAATGAGTGAACACAGCAGAGATAAAGAAAATGCAAACAGTGCACTTTTAGTAAATGTATCTCCTGAAGATTTTGATAGCGACTATCCACTCGCGGGGGTAGAATTCCAGAGAAAATACGAACAGCTTGCATTTAAATTAGGTGGAGAAAATTACAATGCACCTGCTCAGCTTGTAGGAGATTTCCTAAAAGACAAGGCATCTACTAGTATAGGAGATGTAAATCCTTCATACAATCCAGGGATAACTCTAACATCTCTTGATGAATGTCTACCAGGATTTGTAGTCGAAACTATGAAAGAAGGAATTATTAAGCTAGGTAGAAAATTAGAAGGATTTGATATGCATGATGCAATACTTACAGGTGTAGAGACTAGATCATCTTCTCCAATAAGAATTGTGAGAAATGAAGAAACTCTTGAAGCTATGAATGTAGCTGGACTTTACCCATGTGGTGAGGGGGCAGGATATGCTGGAGGTATTGTAACTGCGGCGGTAGATGGAATAAAATGTGCTGAAAAAATAATCGAAAAATATAAAAGTGTAAAATAAAAATATAAAATTGAATTTGAAAAATATAAAAACATCAGAAATTATAATGTTAAATTTGTTATGTTTTCTTAACATTTTTAACATGGATTTAACTAAACTAATCTTTGAATTTGATATTATAAAATTGATATGCAAAAGAAAAACGAATAGAAATAATCTATAACGGAGGAGGTAATATTTTGAGCATAGTAATAAGTCTAATGGGAGGACTTGGTCTTTTCCTATATGGTATGAACCTTATGGGGGAAGGATTACAAAAATCTGCCGGGACAAAATTAAAAGCGATAATAAAACTTTTGACAAGTAATATATTTATGGGAGTACTTGTAGGTACTGGTGTTACAGCTGTTATACAGAGTTCAAGTGCTACTACAGTAATGGTTGTTGGTTTCGTTAATGCAGGAATCATGACATTAAAACAGGCAATAGGAGTTATAATGGGGGCAAATATAGGTACAACTGTTACAGCACAGTTGGTATCATTCAACCTTAATGGTATGGCTCCAGTAGCTCTTGGAATAGGGATAGTACTTTATTTATTTGGTAAAAATCCAAAAATAAAACATATATCAGAAATCCTTATAGGATTTGGTATGTTATTTACAGGTATGGAATTCATGAAAGATGCTGTTGAACCTTTAAGAGATTACAAAGGATTCACAGATATGCTAGTTTCATTTGGACAGTATCCAATTTTAGGATTATTACTAGGATTTGGTATAACTGCTATAGTTCAGAGTTCAAGTGCTTCAATGGGTATGTTAGTTGCATTAGCTGCTGAAGGTTTAATACCTCTAAATGCAGCATTACCAATACTTTATGGTCAGAACATAGGTACTTGTGTTACTTCACTACTTTCAAGTATTGGTGCAAATAAAAATGCCAAGAGGGCTGCGGTAATACACTTGATATTCAACGTACTTGGAACTGTATTATTCTTAATATTCCTTAATAGACCAGTTGTTTCATTAGTTACAGGAATGGATCCAGGAAATGTTGCAAGACAGATAGCAAATACTCATACATTATTCAACATAATATCTGTTTTAATATTACTTCCATTCAACAACTTTATAATTAAGTTAGCTATGAGAATAATCCCAGACAAGGCTGAGGATGAAGAAGATGTTAAAACAGTTAAATACATCGATGATAAGATGCTTGAAATACCTTCAATAGCTCTTATCAATACTATAAAAGAAACATATAGAATGGGTAACAAAGCTAAAGAAAGTTTAGACTGCTCAATATCAGCTATAATTGAAAAATCTGATGAGTATTTAGGAAAAGTTTTTGTTAAGGAAGAAACTGTAAATGAACTTCAGAAAATAATACTTAACTATCTTCTAAAATTATCAAAAACTGCAGCATTAGATGAAGATTCAAGAGAGGCTGTAGACAACCTATTCAATACAGTAAATGATATTGAAAGAATAGGGGATCACGCTAAGAACATAGCAGAACTTTCTCAGATAATGATAGATGGAGACCTAGAATTCTCTGAACAAGGAAAGAATCAGTTAGAAGAAATATACAATTACGTAATATCTGCATACAATAGTGCGTTAGAAGCGTTCAAAAATGACGATATAAACTTAGCATACAAAGTATTCCGGATAGAAGAAAAAGTAGATATGATGGAAAAAACTTGTAGAGCAAGCCATATGTACAGATTAAATAACAACCTTTGTAGTATAGACAATGGTGTTGTATTCCTTGATATAATAACAGCTCTTGAAAGAGTATCAGACCATGCTGTTAATATAGCTAAGAGAGTTATAGCTCAGAAAAAACACGTTGTAGAATAAAATATAATATATAAATAATTGAGACTGTTGCAAATATAGAATGGACACTAAGATGCAATGGTCTCTTTTTTTATAACCCCAGTTAGACTAGGGGTTATTTTTTTATGAAAAATATATTCTTTTAAGTTTTAGTTAAGCTAACGATAATATAATGAAATCATCGAAGGAGGGAATCTTCTGAGAGGATTTCTTTGAAATAAAAAAGATTTATCTGATTGAAAGATATGAAATAAAAACGAAAAGGAATGGAGTGAAAAGTATGAAATTAAAAAACAAAGGAATAGGATTAATAGTAGTGGTTGCGGTAATAAGTTCGATATTAGGTAGTTCTCTTACACTATTCGCACTTAAAGATAAAATAGGAAGTGGCAACTCACAGTCATCAAATATAGTAGTAAGTGAAGATTCAAAGAGCCAAAATGTTTATCAGGCGGTTGCTAAAAAAGCGACTCCTTCAGTTGTAGGTATAACAACAACTAGTGTGAGTCAGGACAATATGTTTGCTATACCACAGGAAACACAGGGTGTTGGTACTGGTATAATAGTTGATTCAAACGGATACATATTAACAAATTCACATGTTGTATCTGATGGGGATGCAACAAAGGTAAGTGTACTATTCAGTGACGGCTCAGATATAGACGGTAAGGTTATATGGTACGATTCTCAGATGGACTTAGCTATGGTAAAAGTAGATAAAACAGGACTTACAGCAGCAGATTTAGGAAATAGCGACGATGTAGCTGTTGGTGATATATCTATAGCAATAGGTAACCCACTTGGATTAGACCTTCAGAAAAGTGTAACTCAGGGTATAATAAGTGGACTTGACAGAACAATAAGCACAAGTCAGTCAACAAATATGACAGGACTAATTCAGACAGATGCAAGTATAAACTCTGGTAACAGTGGTGGGCCATTATTAAACGAAAAAGGTCAGGTAATCGGTATAAATACAGCTAAAGCATCTCAGGGTGAAGGCTTAGGATTTGCAATTCCAATAAATACAGCTAAGAACATAATAAATAAAGTTGTAAAAGATGGTAACTACGAAAAAGTTACTTTAGGTATAAAAGGAACAGATTTAGAAACATATGAACAGGCTGTTGGACAGGATTTGACAGGAGATAGCGGAGTATATGTAGCAGAAGTAACTTCAGGATCTTCAGCTGAAAAAGCAAAAATGGCAGCAGGAGATATAATAATAAAATTAGGAAATACTGAAATAACTAGTATGAACGATTTAAATAAAGCGTTATACGGATATAGTAGTGGTGATAAAGCAGAACTAACTGTACTTAGAAATGGTAGAGAACAGAAATTGACAGTTACATTTTCTAAATAAATGATAGATGTAAATTAAAAAGTGAAAAAATGAGAAAAATTATTATAATTATGAAATGAATTATTCATTTTCTACACCCCTTTTTATAAAAAAATATATAGAGAAAAAATTTATATGGATTTTTTAATACTGTAATAAAAATATATTACAGTATTTTTTTGCTATGAAAAAAATTGTAAAAAACAACTATAAAAATAAAATATAGAAAAATAAAATATAAAAATCTAGTGAAATCAATGCTTCCGACTATATGCTGAGAAAACGATATTTTTTTGTTATTAATAAAATAATAACAATATTATATTGGTATTGCAGGTTTGTGAAATATTATGGACTTTAAAAATGTCATGTGATAATATTCAGTTATAAGGTTATTGTTTTAGATAAGCGCAATTAATTTGCAATTGATTTTTCATTTTTAAAGATAAATATCTTAGTAACTAATCATATTTATCTTTTTCTTTTGCTTAAAAGAGTTAAATAATTATCAAAATTAATTGCCATGAATAATATAAAAATTAGGAGATGCATTTATGAAACCATTAGTTATTAACTTTCAGAAATGCAGCATACACGATGGTCCTGGAATAAGAAGTACCGTATTCTTCAAAGGATGTCCACTTGAATGTGTATGGTGTCATAATCCAGAAAGTCAGTCATATAAAAAAGAAGTACTATACAACCGGGAAAGATGTGGAGCATGTGGAAAATGTAAAGAAATATGCCCTCACGATGCAATATTCATGAAAGATGGATGTGTAGGACTAGATAAAGATAAATGTGAACTATGTTCAACTTGCTTAGATTACTGCATAAACAATGCAAGAGAAATAGTTGGAGATGAGTACACAGTAAAGGAATTATTAAAACTTATAGATAAAGATAGAATCTTCTATGAAGAATCTGGCGGAGGTGTTACTTTATCTGGTGGTGAAGTAATGGTTCAGGATATGGACTTTATCTGTGAATTAGCTAAAGGATGCAAAAATAAAGGTATAGATGTAGCAATAGATACTTGCGGATATGCACCTACAGAAAATTATGAAAGAATACTACCATACGCTGATAGATTCTTATTCGACATTAAATTAGTAGATGAAGATAAACACAAGAAATTTACAGGAAAATCAAACGATTTAATACTTAAAAACTTAAAATTCCTAAACGATAATGGAGCATTTATAAATATAAGAATACCATTAATCGGTGGAGTAAATGTTGATGATGATAATGAAGAGGTAATGAGAATGATAGAACTTCTAAAACCTCTTAATATAAAAGCTGTAAACTTACTACCTTATCACGATATAGGAAAACACAAATATACTAAATTAGATAAGGAATACGAAGGTAACGATTTTACTAAACCTTCAGATGAAAAAATGAATGAAATCAAAATGATTTTTGAAAATAATAATTTCCAAAATGTAAAAATAGGAGGATAATGTCATGGGAAGAGGAACTTTTGCAAGAACTAAAAAATTAAGAGAAGCAAGTGTAACAACTAAACCGCATATATCAATAGAAAGAGCGGTACTATTTACTGAAGCTTATAAAAAATGGGAAGGTAGCGTTGAAATGCCAGTGCTAAGAGCTTTATCTTTCAAACACTTCATGGAAAATAGAACTCTTTGTATAAATGATGGTGAATTAATAGTTGGGGAAAAAGGTGATTCAGCTCAGGCAGCTCCTACATACCCAGAAATATGCTGTCATACAATAGAAGATATGAACGTAATGAATGATAGAGATATAGTTGACTTCTCAGTTACAGAAGAAGACAAGAGAATACAGGAAGAAATAATAATACCTTTCTGGGAAAAAAGACAGACTAGAAGAAAAATAGTTAACGCTATGGCTCCAGAATGGAAAAATGCTTATGAAGCTGGTATGTTCACAGAATTCATGGAACAGAGAGCTCCAGGACACACTGTTTGTGGTGACATAATATACAGAAAAGGTTTCGCAGATCTTAAAAAAGATATAGAAAAAGAAATAGCTAACTTAGACTTCTTAAACGATAAAGAAGCATACGATAAAAAAGCTGACTTAGAAGCTATGGCAATATCTTGTGAAGCAATGATAATATTCGGTAAAAGATATGCAGAATTAGCTAGAAAAATGGCAGCTGAAACAACTGACGAACAGAGAAAGAAAGACTTATTATTAATAGCTGAAAACTGTGACGTTGTACCAGAACACGCTCCAAAAACATTCCATCAGGCAATACAGATGTACTGGTTCGTACACGTTGGTATAACTACAGAACTTAATACTTGGGATGCATTCTCTCCAGGTAGATTAGACCAGCACTTAAACCCATTCTATGAAAAAGATGTAGAAGAAGGAAGATTAACTAGAGAAGGTGCTCAGGAATTACTAGAATGTATGTGGGTTAAATTCAACAACCAGCCAGCTCCTCCAAAAGTTGGTATAACATTAAAAGAAAGTGGAACTTACACTGACTTCGTTAACCTTAACACTGGTGGTATAAGACCAGATGGACAGGACGGTGTAAATGAAGTAAGTTACATAATACTTGATGTAATGGATGAAATGAAATTAGTTCAGCCAAGTTCAAACGTTCAGATAAGTAGAAAAACTCCTCAGAAATTCTTAAAAAGAGCTTGTGAAATATCAAGAAAAGGATGGGGACAGCCAGCATTTTACAACACTGAAGCTATAATACAGGAACTTCTTAACGCTGGAAAAACTATAGAAGATGCTAGACTTGGTGGTACAAGTGGATGTGTTGAAACAGGATGCTTTGGTAAAGAAGCTTACGTTTTAACAGGATACATGAACTTACCAAAAATATTAGAATTAACATTAAACAATGGATTCGATAAATACACTGGAAAACAGGTTGGTATAGAAACAGGAGATCCAAGAGATTTCAAAACTTATGAAGAATTATTCGAAGCTTACAAAAAACAGTTACACTACATGGTAGATGTAAAAGTTAGAGGTAATGCTATAATAGAAAAAATATGTGCTGAACACATGCCTTGCCCATTAATGTCTTCAATAGTTGATGACTGTATAGCAAAAGGTAAAGACTACCAGAGAGGTGGAGCTAGATACAATACTAGATACATCCAGGGTGTTGGTATAGGTACAATAACTGACAGTTTAGCTGCTATAAAATACAATGTATACGATAATGAAAAATTCAGCATGGATACATTATTAAAAGCTATGGAAGCTAACTTCGAAGGATATGAAGCAGAACTTAACATGGTTAAAAATAAAACTCCAAAATACGGAAATGACGATGATTACGCAGATGATATAATGAAAGAAGTATTCAACTTATATCATGGTGAAGTAACTGGTAGACCAACTGTAAACGGTGGACAGTACAGAGTAGACATGCTTCCAACAACTTGCCACGTATACTTCGGTGAAGTTATGGGTGCTAGTCCAAACGGAAGACTTGCTGAAAAACCAGTTTCTGAAGGTATATCACCAGAAAAAGGTGGAGATACTAACGGACCAACAGCTGTTATAAAATCTTGTGCTAAAATGGACCACTTAATAACTGGAGGAACTCTATTAAACCAGAGATTCGCACCATCAGTTGTTCAGGGTGAAGAAGGATTAGACAACATGGCTAACCTAATAAGAGCATACTTCAATATGGATGGACATCATATACAGTTCAACGTATTCGACAAAAATGTATTATTAGCTGCTCAGAAAAACCCAGATGAATACAAAGATTTAATAGTTAGGGTTGCAGGATACAGTGATCACTTCAATAATTTAAGTAGAGCTTTACAGGACGAAATAATAGGAAGAACTGAACAGAGCTTCTAAGAATAAAAAACTAGCAACTTTCAGGGGATAGAATTTCTATCCCCTGTTATTATATTTTTTAATATATTGAAAAAATTTATTAAATTTTGACTATGATATAAAAAAGATATAAAAAGATAGAAAACGATAACAAAGATGAATTGGATAAATATTATATAGTTGGCTATAATAATATATGTAGATGACAATGTAAACATAAACTGTAAACAAAAAAAGTTTATATTTTTTTATTTTTTAAATTTATACAATAAGGAGAGTTTTTGATATGAAAACATTAGGATTAATTGGTGCAGGAAATATGGGAAGTGCTATGCTTGGTGGAATAGTTAAAGCTGGTCTTGTTAAACCAGAAAACATAACTGTTGCAGACCTTTATCAGCCATCTCTTGATAGAGTTAAAGCAGAATTAGGTGTAAATGTAACAACTGATTCAGCAGAAGTTGTTAAAAATTGTGACGCTTTTATAATAGCTTTAAAACCAAACATAGTTGAAGTAGCTTTATCTCCACTTGCTGAATTAGTAAGAGAAGATCAGTTAGTTATGTCTATAGCTGCTGGGAAACAGATATCTCAGTTAGAAGCTATAGTAGGAGCTGACAAAAAAGTTATAAGAATAATGCCTAATACTCCAGCTTTAGTATCAGAAGGTATGGCAGGAATATGTGCAAACAAAAACGTTACTAAAGAAGAATTAGAAGAAGTTAAAACTATATTCGAATCATTCGGTGGAGCTGAAATAGTAACTGAAAAATTAATGGACGCTGTTACAGGTGTAAGTGGTTCTGGACCAGCTTACGTATTCTTATTCATAGAAGCTATGGCAGATGCTGCAGTTCTTGAAGGAATGCCAAGACCTCAGGCTTACAAATTCGCTGCTCAGACAGTTTTAGGATCAGCTAAAATGGTTCTTGAAACTGGAAAACATCCAGGTGAATTAAAAGATATGGTTTGCTCTCCAGCTGGAACAACTATAGAAGCTGTTAAAGTTCTTGAAGATTTAGGATTAAGATCAGCTGTAATAAATGCTATACATGAATGTACAGAAAAATCTAAAGAATTAAGTAAATAATTATAATTGAAATATATGGATGCCGCAGTTTTCTGCGGCATCTTTTTTTCTGCAGAAAATGAGGTTTATTTCTAGCTAGATTTCTTTTATAAATTTGATAGATTTTGCTAGAAAAATCTATCTATTTATAAAATTTCACTAGCTGAGAAATAAACCTATTATGATAATAAAAAGATTGCTCGCAGAAAACTGCTGGCAACATATGATTTCTAATTATGATTATTTGCTTAATACTTTAGATAGGTGGAAATGGAAAGGGTTGGAGAAGTTAGTTATCTGGATAGATGGAGAGGAATAGCAAGATGTGGTATAATTATTTATAATATATTAATAAAAATACTAAAAATTTAGGAGAGTATTATGAGTGCTGATAGACTTTCTTTATATTGGATATATTTCATTATTATGAGTTTTAGTGTTGTAATCTGTGCAATTCTTGCTTTTTCTAATATAAAAATAGCAAAACGGGAGTTTTTTTATCCAAGACAACAAAATTGGGCTAAGAAGCATGAAGAAAGGTTAAATTTATTATCGAAAAGATTTTTTCTGATATTGTGTATAGTTTTCTTTATGTTTGGAACATTGCCTTCTTGTTTAGATTTACCATATGTTTTGAAATGAAATTATAAAGAAGTTTGTAGTGTTATAATTAAAAAATCAGGAACATCAATAAATCTTGAAGACGGTGGTTATTATAGAGTTGGAAATACAAAAGGATGTAAAATAGGGGATGAGGTAAAGGTAGAGTATCTTCCATTTACTAGATATGCGACAATTACCAGTATATTTCATTCAAAATAATCTGAGAGGAGATAGAATTATTTCTCTTTCCTATAATGCATATGTCTGCATTTTCAGTAGAAGGTCAAACGCATACATTATAGAGAAATAATTACATGAATTTTATTTACAACAATTATTATATAGAAAATTAGTATGTAGAAATTTAAAAACTTGAAACAGATGAAAAAACGAGAACCTACTTTATATAAATGAATAACATATAAACAAATAACGACTTTTTACAAACGAATAACTAGGAAACTAGCTTAACGAAAAAAGATAGGTCTAAACAATCCAGCGACAATCTGGAGACGACTCACTACTTTTAAATGTGTTACAAAAATTGTAGTGAGTCGTCGAAGCCTGGAGCGGTTGTTAGACCTATCTTTTTCGTTCTATCTATTTTCTTTTATTCATTTCATCAAGTAAGTTCTCGTTTTTCATTGAGCAAGCTTTTAAATTTCCGCAAGCTGAGCAGTTAGCACAGCCTCCATTTTCTCCACCACCACTGCAACTACTGCAGCTGCTTCCTGGTTTAGTGAATATCCTAATTAGTATCACTGCAGTGATAGCTACGATAACAGCAGTTATTGCTATCTCAATTGGAGAACTTGCCGCTGCAAACGCACTTCCAACTATGTTCACGATAACACCTGCAACCCAAGCAAGTGCAAACTGATAGAATAGAGATGTAAACATCATCTTGTTTCCATATTCTTTTCTCATTGTAGCTAGAGCAGCTATACAAGGAGTGTAAAGTGCTGTGAAAATAAGGAATGCATAAGCTGTAACACCTGTGAAAACTGTAGGTAATACTTCATTTAAGTTACCGTAAAGTATGCTAAGTGTGTTTACAACGACTTCTTTTGCTCCAAGTCCTGTAAGAAGGGCAACGGAAGTTCTCCAATCGCTGAATCCTAGTGGTCTAAATATAGGAGCGATTACTTTTCCTATATAAGCTAGGAAAGAATCATTTATATTTTCTGTGAATCCGTTAAAGTTGAATGATGAGAATGCCCAAATAACAACAGACATTGCAAACATTATAGTAACAACTTTAACTAAGAATCCTTTAGATTTATTCCAAGTATTTTTTAGTAGAGCGCTGATTGTAGGTGTTTTGTACTCAGGTAGCTCTAATATAAATGGTTCAACCTCGTTTTTGAAAGTAGTTTTATTTAAAAATAGAGCAACTAGTATCGCAGCTACAATTCCAACTAAGTAAAGTGAAGCTGTAACTATAGCCTGATTTTTAGGGAAGAAAACTGCAACAAATAATGCATAAACTGGTAATTTTGCACCACAAGTCATTAGAGGTGCGATAAGTGCAGTTATTTTTCTATCCTTTTCGCTTTCAAGAGTTCTTGTAGCCATTATTGCTGGCGAAGAACATCCCATACCCATTATCATAGGTATAAATGCTTTACCAGAAAGTCCAACTCTTCTCATTATTCTATCCATTAAAAATGCTGTTCTAGACATGTATCCACTGTCTTCAAACAGAGATATTCCAAAGAATAGAGTACATATTAATGGGAAGAAAGGAAGTGTTCCGCCAAGTCCACCAATTATACCGTCTACTATTAAAGATCTAAACCAAGGGCTAGAACCTGCAAGTGCGGCATCTGCTGGAGCTGCGATGTAGTTTTCAATAAGTCCCGCAAATCCTTCTTGAAGTGGCCCTCCAACCCAGTCAAATGTAAATTTGAAAAGAAGTAATAAAAGTCCGATAAATATTGGATAAGCAAATATTGGATGAAGAACTATGCTATCTATTTTATCGCTTATAGTCTTTTTATCTTCTTTTGGGAAATTTGTACAAAGAGCAAGCTTTTCTTCTATTATTTTGTAAGTTTCCTCTTCATTTCCCCAATTAGTAGAGTAGATAAACGGCTTTCTAGCAGCTTCTCTTAATTTAGAAGCTATGTCATCTACACCTTCTTTTTTCTTTGCAACTATTGGGATAACAGTCACTCCAAATTCTCGAGCTAATTTATAAGTATCAATCTCCATTCCTCTAGCTTTTGCAACATCAAGCATATTTAAAAGTATAACTATTGGCTTGTTAAACTGCATAAGCTGAGTAGTTAGGTAAAGATTTCTAGTTAAGTTTGATGCGTCGACAACATTTAAAATTAAATCGACATCCTCTTTTTCAAGGAATGATTTAGAAACTTTTTCTTCATTAGAAAAAGTATCCATTGCGTAGATTCCAGGAAGGTCGACGATTTTTATATCGTCCTCAAGGAATCCTTCTTTTTTTTCTATTGTAACGCCTGGCCAGTTACCAACGTACTGATTTGAACCTGTAAGTAGGTTGAATACTGTAGTTTTACCGACGTTTGGGTTTCCTAAAAGTGCTATATTTAACAAATTCTACCTCCTTACTGAAGAACTATGTTCTTTGCATCAGATTTTCTGATAGCAAGATCAAGTCCTCTAAATCTTACAAGTATTGGGTCTCCAAATGGAGCAACCTTTTTTACTTCTATTTCAGTGTTGTTTATACAACCTAAAGCAAGAAGTCTTTTAGCTAATTTTTCGTTTCCATTTATATTATCAATGCGGCCTTTTTCACCAACTTTTAAATCAAAAACTGTATTCATGGTAATCCCTCCTTAAAATTAATGAAATTCATTATCAGTATCTTATTGATATTATATCTCAAAAACTTATGTATGTCAATTAAAATCAATGATTGACGAGTTGCAAAATTTTAAAAGAAAATTAGAAATAAAAAATATGATAAAATTTATCAAAAACAGCGTTTCATATTGAGAAACGTTAATTTTGTATTAATCGCTTATAATAAAACTATTGTGATATAATATCAATGTAACAAAAATAATACCAATGTAGCAAAATTATTAAAAAGGAGGACGTTATGTCTGAAAAGAGAATAGAAACGAAAAAACTGACTTTCCTAGGGCTAATGGTAGGATACAGTTTAATCTTATATATAATAGAAGGATTTATTCCAAATCCAATGGTTGCGGTGTTCCCTGGTGCAAAGCTAGGACTTAGCAATATCATTACTTTGGTGGCACTTATGACACTTGGATTTAAGGATACTTTTATCATTCTTACAGTTAGAATAATTCTTTCTTCTATATTTACAGGGCCGATGTCTTATTTGATGTTTAGTATAGGTGGAGGATATTTGAGCCTTGTTGTGATGTATTTGTTTAGTAGAATTAAAGATTTTTCTGTGATTGGGATAAGTATCGGAGGTGCAATAGGGCACAATGTAGGGCAGTTGCTTGTAGCATCGATGATAGTTCAAAACATAGCTATGACTACTTATCTACCGTTTATGTTGATAACATCTTTAGTAACGGGAATTTTCGTAGGGATTGTTTCGAAGTTTACGATACCTTATGTAAAATCTCGGATTAAAAAATTATAAATAATATGGCTGTTGAAGGTTTTGCAGCAGACCTAGACTTAACACAAGTATTCGCTCTCCAGGCTTCAGCGCCCCATCCATTTATGTAATACCTTTTAATGTATGGGGCGCTTGCAGAATTGTCGGTGCGAGCTACTTGTGTTTAAGTCTTAAATGGTCTACTTGCAAAATTTTTTCTAACAGCCATTTTTTATAATTTTTTATAGAGATTTATAGAATAAGGTATCGTAAAATTCTTCAACAATTTAATAATGTTATGGTATAGTTTATTAAAATTTTAATCACTATAAAGATATTATATAGTTTAAAATTTAAGTATAAATGGTATATTGTTAAATTTTTCAATGCTTATGCGTGTTAGAGATAAGAATCTCGACGATAATGTTGTTATATAGTATAATAAAAATGTATAACAATGTTCATTTGGCGTTGTTATTTCAATTTTTGTAGTCAATAGAAATATTTAAAAATATGTATAATCAAATAGTGTGGTTTAGGAGGGTGTAAATTGGCAAATATAAAAATTGTTACAGACGGTTCATGTGATTTTCCTCAGGAAATAGTTGATATAGTTAATCCTGAGATTGTTAGAATTAACGTAGCTTTTGGAGAGGATTCTTATATCGGTGGTGTAGATATAGATGAAAAGACTTTTTATGAAAAGATGAGAGGGTGTAAAGAGCTGCCAAAGACTTCAAGTCCTTCTTTAGAGAGATTTATGGAAGTTTATGGAAATGAAGAATACGAGGAAATAATAGTTTTCACTCTTACTTCTAAATTATCAGGGACATATAGTAATGCTGTTATTTCTAAAAATATGTACCTTGAGGAAAATGAGCATAAGAGAATTGAGGTTATAGACTCAGAAAACGGTTCTATAGCTGTTGCACTTATGATTCTAAAAACTTATCAGCTTATAGAAGCTGGGAAAAATATGGACGAAATTCTAGAAGAAATAGGAAAAATGAAAAAAGATATGGTATTCTATGGAACTCTAGATACATTAGAAAATGCAATAAAAGGTGGTAGAGTAAACCCTATAGCAGGAAAACTTATAAATGCACTTAATTTTAAAGTAATAATAAAAATAGATGAAGGTCTTGTAAAACCTATAGATAAAGCTAGAGGTGAAAGCAACAGTCTTAAAAAACTATTCACATATATCAAAAACTGTGTTGATATAAATGAAATAGAGCACAAAGACGTAATAGTTGGGCATGCAAACTGTCCAGAAAAAGCAGAAAAAGTTAAGAAATTTATAGTAGACCACTATAATTTCGAGGAAACTCTTGTTGCTAATATAGGACCAATAATGGGAACATTTACAGCAGAAGGTGCTATACTTATAGCGGTTCTTTAAGAATGTAATTTCCCGGGAAATATACAGGAGGCAGTTATGGGAATAGAAAGAAACAATATAGAAGAAAAATATAAATGGGACTTAGAAAAAATGTACCCAGATAAAGAAGCAGTTGATGCAGATATAAAAAAGGCAGAAGAATTAACTGAAGAAATTGCACAGTACAAAGGAAAATTAGCTCTTGGAAAAGAGAATTTACTAAATGCTTTAAAAACTTTAGAAGAAGCATCTAGAGTTATAGAAAAATTATATGTATACACTCATATGAAACACCATGAGGATACAAGAAAGAACGATAATCAGGCAGATTCTGTAAAATCTGAGATGATATCTTCTGATTTTGGTGTAGCTTCATCTTATTTAGTGCCAGAGATAATAGCTATGGACGAAAAAGTTTTAGATGAATATATGAAGGATGAAGATATGGCATTCTACAAAAAATTCATCGACGATATTTTAAGAGATAAACCACATACATTATCAGAAAGCGAAGAAAAAATACTTGCTTCAGTTTCAGAATTAACTGCAGTTCCTGAAAGTGTATACGACATGCTTGCATATGCAGATATGGAATTCCCAGAAATAGAAGGGGAAAATGGCGAAAAGATAAAGATAGACCACTTCAATTATTCTCTACTTATAAAGAGCAGAGATAGAAGAGTGAGAAAAGATGCTTTTGAAGGGGAATTTTCTACTTATAAAAAATTCCAGAACACTTATGCATCAAGTCTTTACGGAGCTATAAAATCAGAAATATTCTATGCAAAAATGAGAAAACACAACTCTGCAATAGAGGGATCATTATTTGCAGATAATATAAGTGTAGATGTGTACAATAATTTAATAGATGCTGTACACGAAAGCATACCTACATTAGATAGATATGTAGAGGCTAAGAAAAAATTCTTAGGAATAGAGGATTTACATATGTACGACCTTTATGTGCCTCTAGCTGAAAAATTTGAATATAAAATACCTTATGAGGAAGCTCAGCAGATTATATTAAAAGCACTTGCTCCTCTAGGAGAAGAGTATTTATCTATAATTCAGAAGGCTTTTGATGAAAGATGGATAGATGCTTTTGAAAATGAAGGTAAAAAAGGTGGGGCTTATTCTTGGGGATGCTACGACTCACAGCCATACATCCTAACTAGCTACACAGAAGACCTAAATTCATTATTTACATTAATTCATGAATTAGGGCACTCTGTACACAGCTACTATTCAAGAAATACTCAGCCTTACATATATTCAGATTATAAAATATTTGTTGCTGAGGTTGCATCTACAACTAATGAGCTATTACTTGTAAATTATCTATTAGAAAATGCAAAATCTAAAGATGAGAGAATTTACCTTCTAAACTACTACTTAGAGCAGTTTAGAACAACAGTACATAGACAGACTATGTTTGCTGAATTTGAAAAAATAACTCATGAACAGGTAGAAGCTGGAAAACCACTTACAGCAGATGATTTCACAGAAATATACTATGGATTAAATAAAAAATACTATGGAAATTCTACAAATGTAGATGAATTAATAGGAATAGAATGGGCAAGAATACCTCATTTCTACTCTAATTTCTATGTATATAAATACGCTACAGGATTCTCAGCTGCGAGTGCATTAAGCTCACAGATTTTAAAAGAAGGAAAACCCGCAGTAGATAGATATATAGAATTCTTAAAAAGCGGTGGCTCAGAATATCCACTAGACCAGTTAAGAAGAGCCGGAGTAGATATGGAAAAGAAAGAATCTGTTGAAAAGGCATTAGATGTATTTGCAGAACTTGTTGATAAATTAGAGGCAGAAATATAGAGCCTAGCAATATAGATATAAAAGTTAGACAATATAATTTTTGTGGAGAGATACCATGGGAAAAACACTATTAAAACTTTTAAAACTTCTTATATATACTTCGGTTGGAGCTTTAATTGGAATCAGTGTTGCATTTTTAGATTTAAGTATATTCGAATTATCTGTGTGCTTCTTGGTGCAGCTTGCGGTATTTGTAATGGTGCACGAGTTTATGCATGGAAAGATTGCGGAGATGAATGGGCTTAGATTTACAAAATTGTATGCAGGGCCGATTATAGTTATAAGAGAAGGAAAAAGATTTGTAAGAATAGAAAAAAACAAGCTTCAAGGAACTTATTTAGGTAGAGCAAATATAGAAAATGGCGAAATAAGAAACGATTTGGAATTTGAAAGACATATAATAGCTTGGAAAAGGGCAATTTCTGCAGGTCCAAAGAGCGATATAGTGCTTTCTGTACTTTGCCTAGTTGCAGGAATATACTTTAAATACCCTATATTGATTGTATCTACATTGGTATTGGATTTAGCTATGTGTATTCCGAGCTTTTTCTACGGTGACGGGACACATTACAAAAACTTAGAAAAAGATGATATATTCACTGTTTCTGTGATGTATTCAAATTCAATTATAGGTGAAAATGGAATTTCTCCAGATACTGAGAAATATTTGGTAACAAGATTAGAAAAAGAACTCGATCAAAATGATATAACAGACGATAATATAGTATCTCTAGCCATTGCAGCTCAGACACTTCTTTTCCAAAAGATTATAGACGGAAAATATTCTGGATATAGAATTGAGGAAATTATATGGGATGTTAGAGATGGAAACCCAGCTAGATTTAATAAGATGACTGATAGAATGTACTTCAGAGGTCTTATAAATACAGCGGTACTGTATTATACTTGTATCGAAAATGATTTAAAGAAGGCACAGATTTTGTTTAGGTCTATAAAGAATACTAAGCATGTAAATTATGTTGAGAAGAATGATTTTATTAGGTCACAGTATGTGCTTGGTATGCGGGATAGAAAAAGTGATCTGTTGTCGCATAAATATAGGAATCCGATATTTAAGGGGTGTAAAAGCCTTGAAGATGCGGAAGATAAAATGGATGAGATAGTTATTGAATATGTAGAAAAAATGGGATTTTATTAGGAGTAAAGAAAAAATATATTAGTCCTCTCTCCGGTCCTCGCTGTGGTGTGGGTAATTTGTTTTGTTGATAGATTACTGCACAGCTGTGGATTGTCGAGAGGTACTAATATATTTTTTTCTTTATAATTAGAAATCCCATTTTCTACATATATTAATAACTTGGATGAAAGTAGAGTAGATAGTGAATTTAAAATAATATTGTTATTTGTTAGAAATTGACTATCTATAAATTTTATGATATATTATTTATATAAAATAAGATATATATCTTAATATGTAAGTGTACCGCTGACCAATATGCGGAATATAAATAGTTGGATTGTAAGTATACCGCTGACCAATATGCGGAATATAAGTGGTTGGGTTGTAAGTAATATCCCTCATCTTTTTGGATGGGGGATTTTTTTGGGGGGATACTGTGAAAAAGAATGGGTTTTATATTATAAAAGATGAGTTTTTTAGAGATTTCCCAGATCCGTATCTTAGGGGAAATAAAAAAGAAAATAGACCACATTATTACTGTATAGAGGATAAAAATGGTATATATTGGATGATTCCAATGTCAACTAGAGTAGAAAAATATAAGAAGATTATTGAGACAAAAGAAAAAAATAAAAAGAATTGTGATATTTTGCATATATTGAAGTTACCTAATGGTAGAGATAATGTATTTCTTATAGGCGATATGTTTCCTATTACAGAAAATTACATTGAGAGAGAATATACAATAAAAAATAATCATCTAATGTTATACAATGAAGCAAAAATTATTCTTATAGAAAAAAAGGCAAAAAAAGTAAGAGAAATGATAAAACATGGTGTTAAATTTACAAAAACTCAACCAAATGTAATGAAAATATTTGAAAAATTGTTGAGAGAAGAGAAAAAATAGTATTAATGTTATTAATAGAGTTGTTCAAAGTAATTATTTAACTGTTGAGAATAAGGTCGGATTTATATCCGACCTTATTTATTTGCCTAGGTGTAAGTCTTTTACTAGGTATCTGTTTAGTAGTTCTTGTTTTGCTTCTTCTATTAAGTTTTCTAGGTTGTTTGTAAATACTAATTCATTTATTGCAGCATCTTCGTCTCGTAGTCCAAATTGTTCCTTTCTTACAAAATAAAGGTTATATACGTTTGTTTTGTATATGTTTATGTTGTTTACCATTATTTCGTCAGTGAATATGTCTGAGAATATTGGAGGTTCAAGGTCGTCTATTTCCAATATGTCCATAAGTTTGTTGTAGTTTGGGATGCTAAAGCCAGAATATAGTACAAGGTCTTTTAAGTCGTTATTGTAAAATTCTAGTTCTTTTTCTAATAAATAGTCTTTTATCTCGTCATAATCACATTTATCCAATAAAGTGATAAATTTATCTGTTAAAGTATCGAATTTATTTGCCATTTGTAATCACATCCTATTTCGTATAATAATGTAAATTTTTTTCGTATAATAAATAATTATAAATTTTATTATATTATAGCGTATTATAGGCGAGATTAATAATATTATTTATATTATATTAATAATAATGCTTAGATAAAAAGAGAGGGTCTATTGCATCGTATTTGATACAATAGACCCTTTTGCTATATCAATTAATGTTTAAATTAATTGGCTATTTTATTATGAAATTAAAATTTAATGCTAAATTAAATTTATTTCCATTCCTGTCCTACACCTAGTTCAAGAGCTTTTTTGTATATTGTGTTTGCTGCAACAAGGTCCTGAGTAGCAACACCAACAGTTTCGAATACTATTATTTCTTCGTCATTTTCTCTACCAACTAGTTCACCTTTTAGAACATTACCTAAATCTCCAGTGAAGTCATCTTCAGTTATTATACCTTTTTCAAGAGGTATTAATATATCTCCTGATTCAGATAATACAGCTTCTTTTGAATCGAAGTATATTTTAGAAGCTCTTTCAAGTGCAACTGGATCAAGTTCCTGCATGTGATGCTGATATGCACCAACACAGCTTATAGTTATACCTGGTTTAACTTTGCTTCCGTCGAATACTGGTTTTGAAGAAGGAGTTACAGTTATTAATAAATCTGCATCGTCTATAGCTTCATCAGAAGATCTAACTGGAACTATTCTTGTATTGTATTCGCTTAATTCTTCCTGCATCTGTTCTGCAAATGCTTTAGTTCTTTCAAAGTCAAGGTCAAATACTCTAACTTCTTCAAGGTCTCTAGCAGTAAGCATTGCTTCAAGCTGAGTAGAAGCCTGTCCACCAGTACCTATAAGAGCACCTATTTTACAGTCTTTTTTAGCAAGTACATCGAAAGCAGCACCAGAAGCAGCACCAGTTCTCATTTTAGTTACATGAGTTCCGTCTAAAAGTGCACTTACAACACCAGTAGTACCGTCTATAAGAAGTACCTGAGCAGGTGAAGAAGGTATTCCGTTATCTATGTTGTGAGGGAATATGTCAACTATTTTAACTGATGCAACATCAAGGTCTGGAACATAAGCTGGCATGAATAGGAAGCATCCGTCATGTTTAGGAGCCTGTATATTAGTTCTTAAAGGAGAAACAACTTTTCCTTCTTCAACAACTAACTGGAAAGCCACTTTATCGGCTTCTATAGCATCTCTCATAGTAAATACTTTTTTAATATCGTCACGTGATAGTAATATCATAATAATTTTCCTCCAAAAATTAGTCTTATAAAATCTTCAAAATTTTGTATTATATATTGAATTTATATTGTATATTTTTACTTTTTTTAATATCTAGCATCTAATGGCCAAGGTTGCATGGCTCCACCTTCTTCAGCAGGTCTACACATTTTAGCATATATATTTAAGCAACCTTTTTCTTCTTTAAGAGGAGGGCAAACCCAAGCTTTTCTTCTTTCTGCTAGTTCTTCATCAGAAACATTTAGAGTAAGTTCTCCATTTCTTATATCCATTATTATTTCATCGCCGTTTTGAACAAGTGCTATATTACCTCCGTCGTAAGCTTCAGGAGAAACGTGTCCAACTATTGCACCAAAGTTGAATCCTGAGAAACGAGCATCAGATATAAGACCAACACTCTTATGAAGTCCTTTACCTATAAGTGCATCTATACTTAGCATAAGTTCTTTCATACCAGGAGCACCTTTGCAACCTTCGTATCTTATAACCATTATATCTCCAGGAACTATATCGCCTCTCTGAATAGCATCGAAAGCTTCTCTATCATTTTCAAATACTTTAGCTTTTCCTTTTAAGTACATAACTTCTTCATAAACTGCTGTAGGTCTAACTATTGCACCGTTTGGAGATAGATTACCTCTCATTATTTTTAATCCAGGCTGGTCAAATAAAGGTTTTTCAAGAGAATGTATAACTTTATTTTCCTGAGCTTTTACCTTAGATAAAACCTCTTTCCATGTACATCCGTATATACTAGGTGCATCTGTGTAAAGTTTAGATTCTAACATCTTCATTACATTTGGAACACCGCCTGCATAGTGGAAGTCTACAACAGTGTAAGGTCCACTAGGTACAACAGCATTTATACATTTTATATCTTTTGCATATCTTTCAAAGTCTTCAAGAGTTATCTTGATTCCTAGCTCATATGCATAAGATAAAAGGTGTAAAACTGCATTTGTAGATCCAGCAACTGCCATATCAAACATTATTGAGTTAAGTAAAACTTCTTTAGTTATTATTTCAGAAGGTTTTCTTTTCTTTTTAGCTAATTCAACAGCGTACATACCAGCTTCTCTAGCTTTTCTTAGTTTTGCGTTGTCAGTAGCAGGTATTGTAGATGTACCAGGAAGAACAAGGTTTAATACTTCTCCAAGCATCTGCATAGTATTTGCAGTACCCATAGAAGGACAAGCACCAAATGAAGGACATACATTATCTTCCATTTCCATAAGCTCTTCTTCACTTGCTCCAGAGAAACGAGCTGCATCTAAATCTGCTTCTACAACAGTTTTTCCGCAATGCTGTCCTGGCTGCATAGAACCACCAGTTATAAGTGTAGATGGAAGATCAAGTCTCATAGCGGCAAGATAGCATCCAGCTATTATATTGTCACAAGATGCAATCATAGCAAGACCATCAAAATTATGAACTTTTGATACGAATTCTATAGACATAGCAACTATATCTCTACCTACCTGTTCGAATTTTAACTCTTCAGCACCATTTGCTACGTTTCCGCAAGTAGCAGGTATACCAAATTCTACAGGAACACCACCTGCAGCCCAAATACCTTCTTTAACTGATTCAGCTATCTGTCTTAAATGAGCAGAACCAGGAGAACCTGCCATATAAGAGTTAGGAACACCTATATGAGGTTTTTTTCTGATGTCTAAATCAGAATATCCTGCTGCCTTCATCATAACTCTTCTGTGAGCCGCTTCTGCTCCATTCCAAAATTCTTTACCCATAAATGCACCTCCAATTATTTGTATAAATATAAATTTTAAAATGTCAATTATAAAAGTTTGACATTTAGAATGCTAATATGTTTATAATATAAGGAATAATATACTCTTTATGTTGATTCTACACGAAATAAATGCAAAATTATTTTACAGAAATTTATGACAAATATAAGAAAAATTAATACTTAACAAAGCGCGGTTAATATTGATGATTTATTTGAAGATATTAAAAATTTTAATATCATCTTGAAAGAATACTTATATATGTTGGGGAAATTTGTTCAGTAATGGGGGGAAATATATGAATAAACACAACGTTATAAAGACAGTGTATGAGATGAAGAGTATATCTTGTGCTGCCAATAAACTGAATTATACTCAGTCAGCAGTTAGCCAAATTATAAAAGGCTTTGAAAAAGAAGTAGGAGTAAAAATATTTAAACGTTCTAAGAGTGGAGTAGAGCTAATGCCAAACGCAGAGGAAATTATGAAGTGTATAATAGAAATCTGTGATTTAGAGGAAAAGATTAACAATATATCAGATAATTTAACTAGTTTAGATACAGGATATATAAGGATAGGTACGATACAGAGTATAGCGTATAATTGGCTTCCAGAAATATTAGATAGATTTTCTAAGGATTATCCAAATATAAGTTTTGATATAGTAGTAGATAAATTTGATGAGCTTGTTAAAAAGGTGAAGTCAAATCAGCTAGATATAATATTTGTATCGGAGTATTCTGTTCCAGATATGAATTTTGTAAAATTATATATAGATGAGCTTGTTTTGATAACACCTGTAAAACATAAGCTATCATCACAAATAACAGTTCCTATATCAAAATTAAAAGATGAAAAGTTTATACTGTCCGCGGACGGTTTAAGCTATGAAACTGGAATTATTTTTAATAGAAATGGGATAGATCCTGAGATAAAGTACAAAGTAAATGAGGATTTTACAGTTATAAAACTGGTTGAAAGTGGATTTGGTGTAGCTATTTTACCAAAACTGCTTTTAGAAAATACTCCTTTTAATGTAAGTATAAGAAACTTCTCAGAACACTACAATAGAGTGCTAGGAGTGGCTTATTCCAAGGATATAGAGCTTACACCAGTTGTAGAAATGTTCATAAATTATGTTAAGGATGCTGTAGAATAGTAAAGAAAAGATTAAATATATTTAAAACACTTAACAATCTTTACGTTACATTAACTCCAATCTAATATTCTTTTAATACATCTGCTTTATTATAGATACTGTAATAATTAATAAATAACTTATAACAAAGCGGAGGGAATTTAGAAATGAAAAACAAAAGATTAGCACTTTTATTAGCAGGTATATTAACTGTAGGATGTTTAGCTACAGGATGCGGAAACTCTGGTGGAGGAGAAGAAGATGCAGCTGCTTCTAAAGAAACAGCAACAATAAGCGTATCAGGTTCAACTTCAGTAGGGCCATCAATGGAAAAAATAGCTGAACGGTTTGAAAAAGCAAATGAAGGAGTTAGTGTTGAAATACAGCAGATAGGTTCATCAGCAGGTATAAAAAATGCAATAGATGGTGTATCTGAAATAGGTATGGCATCAAGAGATTTAAAAGAAGAAGAAAAATCAGCAGGACTTCAGGAAACAAAAATAGCTATAGACGGTATAGCAGTTATAACAAACAAAAACAACCCAGTTAAAAACCTTACAACAGACCAGGTAAAAGATATATACACTGGAAAAATAACTAACTGGAAAGAAGTTGGCGGAAACGACGCTCCAATAGTTGTTGTATCAAGAGAAGAAGGTTCTGGTACAAGAGACGGATTCCAGGAAATAATAGGATTTGAATCTACAGAATTATTAAAAGATGCTCAGGTTAGTGATGGTTCAGGAAACATAAAATCAACAGTTGAAGGAAATGACAATGCAATAGGATACATATCTTTCGGATACGTTGATGACGCTATAAATGCTTTAAATGTAAATGATGTTGAACCAACAGCAGATAATGTAACTAACTCAAGCTACCCAATAGCTAGACCATTCTTACTAGTTGACAAACAGGATGGATTATCAGAAAATGGTAAAAAATTAATAGACTTCGTATTAAGTGAAGAAGGTCAGCAGATAATGGAAGATGAAGGATTCATCAAAATAAACAAATAGGAAAACAAGCTGTTATACATCTTCGCTCCAGGCTTCAGCGACTCGCACTTTTAATGCAACACATTTATGTGTTGCGAGTCGCTTGCAGATTGTCGCAGCAGATGTATAAACCACTTATTTTCAGATTGTTTATTGATGAAACCATAAACAGGAAGAAGCGGAAAAGAGTAACTTTCTGATAAATATACCTAGAAAGAAAATAGGTACAGAATAGATATAAATTAACTCACTCTAACACCACAATATATATCCAATCCCACAAAAACTCCCTAGAGATTAAGTTCTCTAGGGAGTTTTATTTTTTTGAAATTATGGAATTTGTAAATAGTAGATATAGAAAAATTCTTGAAAAATATTAATAAAATTCGTTCTAAATTATTTAAACAGTAAATTTTATTTAAAAGGTTGATATTTTAAAGAAAATAATATATTCTATATAGTATAGAAATGATTTAAAACAAAAGGAGGGGATTTAATGGGATTCGTAGTAGTTATTCTCATTATAGTTGCATTTATTATTTACAAAAAAAGATCTAAAAAGGAAAGCGAAGAAACTTGGAGCGAGGAAAGTTTATCAACTTCTATCAATGAACTAAATAACAAGATAGCCGAAAGAAATAATACTATTAAAGAAATTCAAGAAGCAAATTCTAATTGTGAGAAGAGAATGGAAGGAATAAAAAATGCTATTTCTTCAATGGACGACTCTGTTGCAGAAGAGGATAAGGAAGTTTTTAATGAAAAATTAAAATCTATAGAAAATGAAATTAATAGAAATAATACTAAGATAAAAAATATAGAAAAAGAAATAGAAGATTTGAATAAGGAAATTTTAACTAAGAATGAAAAAATAGAAGAGTTAAAGAAAAAAGAGTTAGAAGCAGCAAAAGAAGAGGAATCAAATAAAGATAATTTGAGTGAAGAAAATAATTCTACTAGTGAAAAAAATAATGCTGAAAAAAGTAGAGTTAAAAAAGAGAAAGGTAAGAAGCAACTAAATAAAGTAGATAGTACATCTAAATTTAAAAAGATATTTAGAAAAGAAGTGATAATTCCATTTGTAATAGGGCTTTTAATAGGTGCATTCTTCTTTACTTCAGATTCAACAGAGTATGAGGATCAAATAGCCCAGCAACAAACTCAGATAGCTGAAAAAGATAAGAAAATCAAGGAACTACAAGGTAAAGTAGATGAGGCAGCTCCTTGGTTTGAAATGACTGCGGCTGAACAGGAAAAGAAAGAGGCTGAGCTAAAAGCAGCTAAGGAAGCAAAAGAAAAAGAAGAAGCAGAAAAATTAGCTGCAGAGAAAAAGAAAAAAGAGGAAGAAGAGAAAAAAGGTTACGATACAGGAATAACATACAGCCAATTAGCAAGAACACCTGATGATTATTTAGCTAAAAAAGTTAAATTTAGTGGAAAGGTTGTTCAGGTAATGGAAGATGGAGATTCAGTAGGAATAAGATTAGCCGTAGATGGGGACTATGACAATATCATACTTGGAACATTTGACTCTAGCATAATATCTGAAAGAATACTTGAGGACGACTATATAACTGTATATGGACTAAGTGCAGGTATATACACTTATGAATCTACAATGGGAGCTAGTATAAGCGTACCATCTATGACTATAGATAAAATATCAAGATAAATTTAATCTAAAGATTTATTAAACTAGCTAATAGGATTAATGGACTTAGTTGTTGGATATTAAGATAATGAAGTTGTATATTAAGATAATTAAATAGAAATAATTAAAATTTAAATATGTAAAATAGTGATTTAAGTAAGTAAAAA
>URRU01000004.1 GCA_900550335.1 uncultured Clostridium sp.
ATATTTTAGTATGAAAGGTTTAAAAGTGATTGTATTTTTGATATAATTTTAATATAAACCAAAATCATAAGAAGGAAGATGACAGAAATGCTTTTTATTTTGAAAGATATTTATATATTAAAAGAGAGACAGATAAGATTTATGCCTCTTCCTTTTGGTGCAAAAAATAATGATTTGATAGTAAAGCACAGAGAAACTATATATTAATATATGGTTACTTTGTGCTTTTTTAATTAATAATTTTTTTATAAGGGGGCAATTATATGTATTTATCATTATTAAGAGAGGATGAAAAAAATTTATTTCTTGAATTAGCTTATGAGGTATCAAACATAGATGGTGATTTTGGAGAGGCAGAAAAAATCATGATTGATAGCTACTGTGAAGAGATGAAAATAGTAAACAATATAGACTTTGACTATAAATCTCATGCTGAAGAAATAGAAAAAAATATTATAGAGAATTGCGGTATGAGAACTAAAAAAATAATTATATTTGAGATAGTAGGATTAGCTATGTCAGATGGGAAATATGATGTAGAGGAGAAGGAATATATTTCTAAATTAGCTGAAAAATTCATGATAGACAATGATTATATAGATAAATGCGAAAATGTTATTGATGAATATATGAGTTTTCAGAATAGAATAAATATGCTTGTCATAGGATAGTCTATGGAGGTTAGATATGTTTAATTTTTTTAAGAAAAAAAATAAGGAAGAAAAGGATAAAGATGAATCTGTGGCAGTAAATATTTCTATATTTAATTCTGCAAAAGAGTCTATAAAAGAAGCTGAACAGAAGTTTAAAAAACCTCAAACGTATGATAGAAGTTTGATAGATGATGGAAAAGCTAAAAAGAATATAAAGATAGATGCATTTAAAGATGGAGTAGAGGTTTTTGATCAATATACAGGGAAAAAATTAGTTTTAACAAAAGCAGAGGCTAAGATGAAGTATGGTAAGGATTGGGCGGAACATTTAGCAGAAGCTGATCATAAAATACCATTACAAGAAAGACATAGACAAACCGCTAAAAAGCCATGGCTTACAAATGAAGATGTAAAAAAATCTTCTAATAGTAAGGATAACCTAGAGGTTGTATCAAGAAAATTCAACAATGCTAAAAGAAGTAAATCAAATAAAGAGTTTGTTGAAGATGAGGGATATTTAAAAAAAGTAGGAATTAATCTATCTAAAGAATCAAAGAATAAGGCAGTAAAAAATGCAAATAAAAGTCAGAAGGCAATGAAAATACAGGATCTAAAAGATTCTGGTAGAAATATACTAGAAACAAGTATGTCTGCAGGTGAAAGTGCTGCAAAAGATGCAGGAGTAACAGGCATGACTATATCAGGAATTTATAATATAGCAGCTGTATTAAATGGAGAAAAGGATGTTGACGAGGCATTAATTGATACAGCTAAAGAAGGTGGAAGAGCTGCTATAACAGGATATGTTATGGGAGGTGCAACAACTACTGTATCTCATTCTGTAACATATACACTATCGAATTCATCATCGAAGTTTTTAAAAACATTAGCTGAGAAAAATGTACCGTATAGTGTAATCACATCTATAATGGCCACAGGAGATATAATAAAAGATTATAGTGAAGGTAAAATATCAACTCAAGAATGTATATTGAGAATAGGTGAAAAAAGAATTAATTACGCTGCTACAGGATACTCGATGGCATTAGGACAGAGTTTAATTCCGATACCTGTTGTTGGAGCAGCAATTGGTGCATTTGTAGGATCATCATTAATCAGTGGATGTACAAATCAAATAATGAAACAATTACAACAAAAAGAACTTGAACAGAAGGAAAGAGAACGTCTAATAAAAGAATATAAACGGTTAGAAAAACAATATAGAGAGTACAGACAAGAACTAGAAGTTTATACAGAGCAGTATTTTAGAGAATGTAGAGAGTATTTTAATACAGCAGTAGGAGAAATAAAAACAGCTATGATAGAAAATAATCCTGAGGGGATTGTTGCAGGAGCAAATAAAATCACTAAAAAATTAGGTGGAAAAGTTCAATATGAAACATTTGAAGAATTTGAAAGCTTTATGAAATCAGACGATGTATTTGAATTATAAATTGGAATTAAGGAGGGAGAATAATGCCAATACCATTTCTTTTAGCAGGAGCATCAATTTTAGCAGGGGCTATAGGAGTAACAGGTCATATTAGTGCAAAAGAGACTAATGAGAAAGCAATGAGAAAAGCTGAAATGGCAGAAGAATTATATGATGCATCAAAAGTATCTTTTGAAAAAGTAAAAAGTAATATGGAAGATCATTTTTTAAGTTTGGGTAATACAAAAAAAGAAATATTAGAAACATCAATAAATCGGTTTGTTGAAGATTATAAAAAAATAAAGAATATTAACTTTAATAATTCGAGTGGTATTTATGAAATTTCAAATTTACAAATATCATCTAATGATGTTGTAGAACTTACAAATATAGTAGATATATATAGTACAAGTGCATTAAGTGGAGCAGCTGGAGCGGCGACAGGAGCACTGGTTGGCTTGGCAGCAAATGGAACATTACCTATCGTTGCAGGTGCTTTAAAAACAGCGGCGGCAGGTGTAGCAATTGGAGAAATTGGAGGAGCTGTAAGTTTAGCTGGTTCTGCATTATCTTTAGGTGCAGTTGCAACACCACTTGCATCTATTGTAGCACCAGTTGTGTTATTTACAGGTATTTCAGCTAGTTCTAAAGCAGATGAAAATCTTAGCAAAGCAGAAGCAATGTATTCAAAGGCAAGAGCAGCATCAGAAAAAATGAAATTGTATGAGGATATATGTAATGCTGCTGCAACAAAATCTGATATGTTTAAAGTATTACTTACAGAATTAAATGAAATATTCTCACAATGTGTAGCTTTGTTAAATGACACTGTTAGAATGAGAAGTGTCCAATTTAGAGGAAATCAAATTCCGTTTGATGAGTTAAGTATAGAGGAAAAAAATCTATTAATGGTAACAGGGTCTTTAGCTAAGGCGGTAAAAACTGTTATAGATACTCCTATTCTTGATGAAAATGGAAAAATTTCTCCAGAATCAGAAGAAGTTTATGAAGAGATAAGTACAAAATTGCCAGCTTATGTATCAAAATGTGAAGAGGTACAGGCAATTGACTATGGAAATCCAGAAGAACTTCATTACGAAAAGAAAAAATTAAATATATTTGGGAAAAAGAAAAAAGAAAATAATAAAAATTTAAATAATAGACCGGATAAAAATGATAATAATAATGGTAAAAACTCTGGAGTAACAAAATTTATTTGGAATATTGCTAAGGTGGCAGTTATAGCAATTATACTTTACAAAGGTGCTACATATATGGCTATTGAATCAACAAAAAATCATTCATATAGAGATGATATATCAATAGAAGATATGTTAGAAAATGAATATGGAGTAAATGGTGGAAGTTGGAAAGGATATATGGAAGGATTTAACATATATACTAAGTATACTACTCTTGATGAAAGAGTTAAGCTATCGTTTGATGCAGATCTATTTGGAGATGTAAGTTTTGGAGAAATGATAGTAGATGGAAGAAGCCTTACTGCAGATGAAAAAGTTCGGTATTTTGCAGGATTAAATGAAAATTATAGAATAGCAAACAATATGCCTTATGGAAGTGATTTAACATCTACATCACAGACAATGGATAATGAAGTAGAGGAAGATACGACAGAAGAAGTACCTGAAGAGAGTACATATAGTAGTGTAACAAATGAAGATTTATTAAGAGCAAAATACCCTCAAGTTGCGGATACAGAGGATTTCTTTAATACATGCGTACCTGCAGAATGGTATGGTAGTAACTACGATATAGATACAAGTAAGCCAAGTCAAACACTTGCAAGTGGACCAAGCTTGGTAGAATCACTACAAAACAGTATATTGGCAGGAACATCTGAAACTATCGGGGATGTATTTTTTGCCGATGGATACTATGAAGTAGGAGAAGGATATAATAACGGAATAATTGTTCATGTAACATCTCAAGGCGGAATGGTAGGAAATTATACATATAATATATTCTGTGATATAAATAATGGAGTTTATTATGTGGATTCTGTAAAAGACCACGATAATGATAAGTTATATCAAGCAGTGGATTCTATAGAAATATATATAAATGATACAGCAACAAGATACTACAATTATTAAAATTTAGAAAAGATAAAAATATAATAGGAGGCATATTTTATGAAAAAATTATGTGTTTTAATAATGAGTATGGTAATTAGCGCAAGTCTAATGGCTTGTAATAAAAAAAGTGAGGGAGCGGTTGTTAAGGAAGAACCTAAACAAGAAATAAAAGTATATTGTGCAAAATGCGGTTCAGAATCTAATGAACTTAAAAAAGTCTGTTCAGTTTGTGAAGAAGAAACTACTTGGGCAGTTGAAAAGCCAGAAATAATAAAAGAAGAGGAAGAAGTAAAAGAAACACCAAATGAAGAAAGAGACGATTCAGAAGAAGAAACTACATCAAACGAAAAGATGGGAACATGTGCTATATGTGGAAAACAGGACTCTCTTGATAATTTAGAACATCTGCATGGAATAGGCTATACAGTTCATATAAGTTGCCTTGAGTCATATCCAACATGTCAAAATTGTGGAAATAGTTTATTTGAATTTGAAAGTGATACACCAGGAATATGTTTCTCATGCGGAAATTAAAATAAATTGAGGGGGAATAGAGAATTATTTAAAGAAGAATCTAATCAATATTATAGATATAATTCTATATTATTGATAGTTTCTTCTTTTTTTATTAAACTATATATAAAATAAGAACTTAAGAGGTGGATTATGAATATTATAGAAAAAGAAAACGGAATAATATTAGAAAATGTGGCAGACTTTGATCCAAAGCACATATTCGAATGTGGTCAGTGTTTCAGATGGAAAGCAGAAGAAGACGGATCATACACAGGTGTTGCTATGGGAAAAGTGATTAATGTAAAAAGAGAAGGAAACAATGTAACTATAGATAATACAACAAAAGAGGACTACGAAAATATCTGGCGTGACTACTTCGACATGGACACAGATTATGGAAAAATAAAAAGTACTCTTAAAGAATTCGATGAATATCTAGATAAAGCTGTTGATTTTGGTTGGGGGATTAGAATACTTAGACAGGACAGTTGGGAGATGCTTATATCATTTATAATATCTTCAAACAACAGAATACCTATGATACAGAGAGCTATAGAAAATCTATCTGAAAGATATGGAAAGTTGATAGGAGAATACAGAGGAAAGAAATACTATGCATTTCCAACTCCTGAAGAACTAAACAAAGCTACACAGGAAGAAATAAGAGAATGTAAAACTGGATTTAGAGATAAATACATAAAAAGTACATGCGAATCAGTTGTAGAACTTGGATTAGATGTTAAAGATTTTAGAAAACTTAGTACAGAAGATTGTTGTAAAGAACTTAAAAAATTTAATGGAGTTGGTCCAAAAGTTTGTGATTGTATAGCATTATTTGGAATGCAGAAGATAGATACGTTCCCAGTGGATGTTTGGGTAAAGAGAGTAATGCAGGAATTCTATATTGAAGAAGATATGAGTCTACCTAAGATGAGAAAATTTGCTCTTGAAAAATTTGGTGATATAGCTGGATATGCACAGCAGTATCTATTCTATTATGCTAGAGAATTAGGTATAGGAAAATAGTATGAAAAGTAGTTATTAATAGTTGTAAATAAAGGATAAAAATTTGCTTATAAGGTATTGAAAAATGAAAATAAAAGGTATATTATAATAATTGTTAGCACTCATACTGTTAGAGTGCTAAAGAAAAAATAAGCGATTAAACTTATAAATTGATGTATATAAAATAGGAGGCGCTAATAATGAAAATAAGACCATTAGCAGACAGAGTAGTAATAAAAAGAGCAGAGGCAGAAGAAAAAACTGCAAGTGGAATAATACTTGCAGGTGCAGCAAAAGAACAGCCTCAGATAGCTGAAGTAATAGAAGTTGGACCAGGTGGAATAGTAGACGGTAAAGAAATAAAAATGGAGCTTAAAAAAGGCGATAAAGTTATATATTCTAAATACGCTGGAACAGAAGTTAAGGTTGAAGGTGAAGAATATATAATAATAAAAGAAGCAGATATATTAGCAGTATTAGAATAATTAAAATTATAGAAGTATGGTTAAAAGATTTGATTAACAGAATTAAATTCAAATTTAATTAAAAATTAGATTTAAACGATTTAATTTTATAATATTTGTTTTAATTTGGGGAGGTAGTTAAAATGGCAAAAGAAATAAAATTCTCAGAAGATACAAGAAAAGCATTAGCAGCAGGAGTAAATAAATTAGCAGATACAGTTAAGGTTACAATGGGACCAAAAGGAAGAAATGTAATACTTGATAAAAAATTTGGAACTCCACTTATAACTAATGACGGTGTAACAATAGCAAAAGAAATAGAACTTGAAGATAGATTTGAAAATATGGGTGCACAGCTAGTTAAAGAAGTTGCAGTTAAAACTAACGATATAGCAGGGGACGGTACAACAACAGCTACAGTACTTGCTCAGGCAATAATCAGAGAAGGTTTAAAAAACGTAACAGCAGGATCTAACCCAGTTCTTTTAAGAAAAGGTATACAGAAAGCTGTAGATGTTGCAGTTGAACAGTTAAAAGCTCATTCAAAAGATATATCTACTAAAGAAGAAATATCTCAGGTTGCATCAGTTTCTTCAGGAGATGAAGAAGTTGGTAAATTATTAGCTGAAGCTATGGAAATAGTTGGTAAAGATGGTGTTATAACAGTTGAAGAATCAAAAACTATGCACACTGAATTAGACGCTGTTGAAGGTATGCAGTTTGACAGAGGATTCGTATCAGCTTACATGGTAACAGATGTAGATAAAATGGAAGCTGTTTTAGACAATCCATACATATTAATAACAGATAAGAAAATATCTAACATACAGGAAATATTACCTATACTTGAACAGATAGTTCAGCAGGGAAGAAAATTATTAATAATAGCCGACGATGTAGAAGGTGAAGCATTATCTACATTAGTAGTTAATAAATTAAGAGGAACATTTGATGTTGTAGCTGTTAAGGCTCCAGGATTTGGTGATAGAAGAAAAGATATGTTAGGAGATATAGCTACATTAACAGGTGCTCAGGTAATATCTGATGAATTAGGATATGATTTAAAAGATACAGAACTTTACATGCTTGGTAATGCAGCATCAGTTAAAGTTACAAAAGAAGCTACTACAATAGTAGGTGGAGCTGGATTTAAAGAAGCAATAGACGAAAGAATAAATCAGATAAGATACATGATAGACCAGACAACTTCTGATTTTGATAGAGAAAAACTTCAGGAAAGATTAGCAAAACTTGCTGGTGGTGTTGCAGTTGTTAGAGTAGGTGCTGCTACAGAAGTTGAAATGAAAGAAAAGAAATTAAGAATAGAAGATGCTTTAAATGCTACAAAAGCAGCTGTTGAAGAAGGTATAGTAGCTGGTGGTGGTACTGCACTTGTAAGCGTAATACCAGCAGTAGAAGAGCTAGTTAATTCACTAGAAGGTGAAGAAAAACTAGGTGCTAATATAATAAGAAAAGCTCTTGAAGAACCATTAAGACAGATAGCTATAAATGCTGGACTTGAAGGTGCAGTTATAGTTAAAAATGTAATGGATGCAGACCTTCATGTAGGATTTGATGCATTAAACGAAGAATATGTAAATATGATAGATGCAGGTATAGTTGACCCTACTAAAGTTAGTAGAACAGCTTTACAGAATGCAGCATCTATAGCTGGAGTATTTTTAACAACAGAAGCTGCAGTTGCTGACATACCAGAAAAAGAAGCAGATCCAATGGCAGGTGGAATGCCAGGAATGATGTAATGAGTTTTTAGATTTAAATACAAAATTACATATAGCAAAATACCTCTTAAAAATATTTAAATATAAAAACATTATAGTACAAAATAAAATTTGTTTATCCTCCATTTAGCTGGGTAATATACTAATATGAGTATATTGCATTTGATTGTACGATTTAATCAAATAGCTTGAATGGAGGATTTTTATTATGGAAAAGAAATTTATAAACACATCTTTTTTATATGCAATACTTGCAATGATAGGTGGAGTATTCTACAGAGAGTTTACAAAGTTTAATCAATTTGTTGGAGTAACAGCACTGGGAAAGATTCACGTGCATTTATTTGTGCTTGGGATGATATTCTTCTTAGTGGTTGCACTTTTAGAAAAACAGTTTAAAATATCTTCAGACAAAAGAATAAATAAGTTCTTTGTAATTTACAATGTAGGGCTAATAGGAATGGTAGTTATGCTTTTAGTTAGAGGTATAACTCAGGTTAAATATATGGCACTTAGTACAGCGATGAACGCATCTATATCTGGAATAGCAGGACTTGCACACATAGTTATGGCTATAGGTATAATAATGTTCTTTATGATTCTTAGAAAAGTTGTAGATGAAAAATAGTAAAACTAAAAGAAGTTAGTAAAAGGTATTAGTCGATTTTAAATATAATAACTTAAAATTGGATTAATATCTTTTTTTATGAAAAAAATATGAAGTTTTTATGAAATAAAGTTAAAAAATATAAGGATATAAGTTGACAATTTAATGATAAATCTTTTAATTGTTGGGAAATTAAAGTATAATAGATATATTATAATAATAATTGTGTAAAAAATAAAAATTTATATAAGGAGAAATAAAATATGAAACATGAATTAGTGCTAGTCATAGATTTTGGTGGTCAGTATAACCAGCTGATAGCTAGAAGAGTAAGAGACAACAATGTGTACTGTGAAATACTTCCATGCACAACTGACATCGAAAAAATAAAAGCTAAAAACCCAACAGGGATAATATTTACAGGTGGACCTAACAGTGCATACTTACCAGATTCACCAACTATATCTACTGAAATATTTGAATTAGGTGTACCAGTTTTAGGTATATGCTACGGAGATCAGTTAATAGCACATCTTTTAGGTGGAAAAGTTGAAAAAGGTGGAAAACAGCAGAAAGAATACGGAAAAACTGAAATAACTTATAAAGAATCTGCTTTATTTGAAGGAATAAACACTAACTCAGTATGGATGAGCCACACTGACTACATATCTGAATTACCAGCAGGGTTCGAAGTAATAGCTTATACTGCTGATTGTCCAATAGCTGCTATGCAGAACGTTGAAAGAAATATATATGGAGTTCAGTTCCACCCAGAAGTTGAACATTGTTTAGACGGAGATAAAGTTTTAAGAAACTTCTTATACAATATATGTAAAGTAAAAGGTGACTGGACAACAGATTCATTCATAGAAGATAAAATAAAAGAAATAAAAGAAAAAGTTGGAGATAGAAAAGCTCTTTGCGGATTAAGTGGAGGAGTTGACTCATCTGTTGCTGCAGTTTTAATGCACAGAGCAATAGGTGATAACCTAACTTGTGTATTCGTTGACCACGGTCTACTTAGAAAAGATGAAGGTGACGATGTAGAAAGAATATTCAGAGATAAATTCGACATGAACTTAATAAGAGTTAATGCTGAAGATAGATTCTTATCTAAATTAAAAGGTGTTACAGAACCTGAAAGAAAAAGAAAAATAATAGGTGAAGAGTTCATAAGAGTATTCGAAGAAGAATCAGAAAAACTAGGAAAAATGGACTTCCTTGTACAGGGAACAATATATGCTGACGTTATAGAAAGTGGACACGGAAACGGTGCAGCTACTATAAAATCTCACCACAACGTTGGTGGACTTCCTGAAGATGTTGATTTCCAGGAAATAATAGAACCATTAAGAGAATTATTCAAAGATGAAGTTAGAAGAATAGGTTTAGAACTTGGAATAGATGAAGACCTTATATACAGACATCCATTCCCAGGACCAGGTCTTGGTATAAGAGTTATCGGCGAAGTTACAAAAGAAAAATGTGACATATTAAGAGAAGCCGATGCTATATACATGGAAGAGTTAAAGAAAGCTGGATTATACAAAGATATATGGCAGGCATTTGCTACACTTCCAGATGTTAAGACTGTTGGTGTTATGGGAGATGAAAGAACTTACGCATACCTTGTAGGTATAAGAGCTGTTAGTTCTTCAGATGGTATGACTTCAGATTGGTATAAAATGCCTTATGACGTTCTTGAAAAAATATCTAATAGAATCGTAAATGAGGTTGAAGGTGCTAATAGAGTAGTCTATGATATCACAAGTAAACCACCAGGAACAATAGAATGGGAATAAGATAAAAATTGAACTTTAAAAGCTTCAGATAATAAAAAGTGTGCTTGATGTATTTATATAATATTTACATTTAGCACACTTTTTTATTTTACAATTATAAGATTGGTAAATGATGAGATTTTTAACTGCTTTAAAAATAAAAAAGAAGGAATTTTCTTAAAAATTATGTATAATAAAAGAAGAAGTTATTCATAATATTAAGAGGGGAAAGAGTGTTATGGAAAAGAGAAAATTTGATAAATTAGACGCAGAAGCTTCGTTATTAGGATTTGGCTGTATGCGATTTCCATTAAATCAAGATGGACATATTGAAGAAATAGAAGCTGAAAAGATGATTGATTTAGCGATTGAATCAGGAATTACTTATATTGATACAGCTTATCCTTATCATGATGGTGATAGTGAACCATTTGTTGGAAGAGTTTTAAAAAAATATCCTCGTGAAAGTTTTAAACTTGCAACAAAATTACCAATATGGAATATTAATAATCAACAAGAAGCAATGGAAATGTTTGATTCACAATTAAAGCGATTAGATGTTGAGTATGTTGATTTTTATTTATTACATGCATTGGATGCTGAAAAATGGAAAAAAGTAAAAGAATATCATATTATTGAGATGTGTGAGGAACTAAGACAACAAGGGAAGATAAAATATTTAGGATTTAGTTTTCATGATGAATTTAATGTGTTTGAAGAAATTATTAAATACCATTCTTGGGATTTTTGTCAGTTACAATTAAACTATATGGATATGGAAATTCAAGCAGGAGAAAAAGGTGTTAATCTTGCTAATGAATTAGGTATTCCACTTGTTGTTATGGAGCCTATTAAGGGTGGATCATTGGCTAAATTACCTGAAGATGTTACAAAAATGTTTAAAGACTACAATGCTGAAGCAACATTAGCCTCTTGGGCATTACGTTATGTTGGAACATTACCTGGTGTAAAAGTGATTCTAAGTGGTATGTCTACACTTGCTCAAGTGGAAGATAATCTCAAAACATTTAATAATTATAAAAATTTATCTAAAGAAGAATTGGCTATTGTGAACAAAGTTGCAGATACTTTACATTCACGTACAAAAAATGGTTGTACGGGATGTGAATATTGCATGCCTTGTCCGTTTGGTGTCAATATTCCAGCAAATTTCAAATATTGGAATAATGCTTCTATTTATGGAGATAAAGATGGCTTTAAGGCACAATATACAAATATGTCTGATGATGCAAAAGCAAGCCATTGTAAAGAATGTGGTGCTTGTGAAAAGATGTGCCCACAACAATTATCAATTAGAGAAGATTTAAAGAGAGTCGCTAAATATTTTGAATAAATTGATAAGGGTAGAGCCTCTTGTTTCTGCTAAGGGAAGTTAGATAAAACTGATTGCTTTTGTCGAGTGGGAATAAGATAAAAATTGAACTTTAAATGCTTTAGATAATAAAAAGTGTGCTAAATGCCGAATGAAATTTGGTGTCTGGTACACTTTTTTTCGTGAAATTTTATAATTTTATTGTAAGAAATGCATATTTTTATTGTATGTCGTCAAAAAATGAGATACAATTTAATTATAAAATTATATTAGATTAATAAGAAAAGGATGATGTTGAGCTATGAAACAAGATATGATTGCTATTTTAGACTTAGGTAGCACAAAAAACACAAACTTAGCTAGAGCTATACGTGACTTAGGTGTATACAGTGAAATATACCCACACGATATAACAGCTGAGGAAATAAAAGAATTAAAAAATTTAAAAGGTATTGTTCTATTCGGTGGAGAAAATAGAATAGTAGATGGAGAAGCTGTAGAAATCAACGAAGACCTATATACATTAGGATTCCCAATGATTTCAATAGACCACCCAACTTCAAAATGTGAAACAAAATTCGATGAAATGCCAGATGAAGAAACTTTAAAAGCATTTGTTTTCGATACTTGTAAAGCAGAAGCTAACTGGAACGTTAAAAACTTTATAGAAGACCAGGTAGAATTAATAAGAAACCAGGTTGGAGATAAAAAAGTATTACTTGCTTTATCAGGTGGTGTTGACAGTTCTGTTGTTGCAGCACTTTTAATAAAAGCTATAGGAAAACAGTTAGTATGTGTTCACGTTAACCACGGTTTAATGCGTAAAGGTGAATCTGAAAGTGTTGTTGAAATATTCAAAAACCAGATGGATGCAAACCTTATATACGTAGATGCAGAAGAAAGATTCTTAGGAAAACTTGAAGGTGTAGCAGATCCTGAAGAAAAGAGAAAAATAATAGGAGCTGAATTCATAAGAGTATTTGAAGAAGAAGCTCGTAAATTAGAAGGAATAGACTTCCTAGCACAGGGAACTATATACCCTGACATAGTAGAAAGTGGAACAAAAACAGCTAAAGTTGTTAAATCTCATCACAACGTTGGTGGACTACCAGAAGATTTAGGATTCGAATTAGTTGAACCACTATACTACTTATTCAAAGATGAAGTTCGTGCTTGTGGTGTAGAATTAGGACTACCTCACGATATGGTATACAGACAGCCATTCCCAGGACCAGGTCTTGGAGTTAGATGTCTTGGAGCTATAACAAAAGACAGATTAGAAGCTGTTCGTGAATCAGATGCAATACTTAGAGAAGAATTTGCTAATGCTGGATTAGACAAAACTGTATGGCAGTACTTCACAGCTGTTCCTGATTTCAAATCAGTTGGTGTAAGAGATAACGCAAGAAGCTTCGAATACCCAGTAATAATCCGTGCCGTAAATACTGTAGATGCCATGACAGCTACAATAGAGCACATAGATTGGGCTATATTAGACAAGATAACTAATAGAATACTTAAAGAAGTTAAAAACGTTAACCGTGTTTGCTACGACTTAAGTCCAAAACCAAGTGCAACAATAGAATGGGAATAAGATTAATATAAGAATTACAGAGATGTCGCAGGTTTTCCTGTGTACATCTCTTTTTTTATTTTATTTATATCTCAAAAGAGAAAGACATGACAAATTTTTAAAGAAATTATTTTTAGATTAAACTTTCAACTGAACTTCTCTCCAGGCTTCGACGTGGTGTGAGTAATATGTTTTATTGGGAAAAATTTTCACGTCTGCAGATTGTCGAGTGCGTTTCAGTTGAAAGTTTAACCCAAAATAATACTTTAAGAAAATTTGCCATGTCTTTCTTTTTAGAAGAAATTAAATTAAAATAAAGAAGAGATGAATTAGGAAAATTCTGCTACATATCTATAATTCTTATTAAAGAAAGAATTAGTAAGGAGAATATAAGATGGATTGGATAAAATTTAAGAAAGAAATATTAAACCAGATAAGAAGATATCTCAAGGGAGAAATTACAAAAGAAGAATACTATGATATAGCAGAACCTTTTTATGGTGAATATGCTGATTGCTGTAATAATGAGATATTTAAAAGAAAATTTCTTGATACTGTCGCAGATGCCTGTATTATTTATATTGATGAGCCAGGTTTGACACCTGAAATAAAAGAAAAGGAATTTTATAAGGTTTTGAATGAAGCATATAAAGAATTAGAAAAATTAAAATAAAAAATATAAAAATTAATAGGAGGGAGATATTTTGAAACAACTTTTATATTTAATGCCGATAATTTCTGGGGCAATGTGGGGTTCTGCTGGAATTTTTGTTAGGAAACTTACAGAACAAGGAATGAATAGTTATACAGTTGTGTCAGTTAGGGTAATTCTTGCGGTACTTATACTTGCAGTATGGTTAGGAATTTACGATAGGAATTTATTAAAAATAAAGTTAAAGGATTTATGGATTTTTGTAGCAGGTGGAGTAGTTGGTATGTTTGGACTTAATATTTGCTATAATTTTGCAATAAGTGAGTTGTCATTGTCGCTAGCAGCAGTTCTTTTGAGCCTTTCACCTGTGTTTGTTCTTTTCATGGCGGCGATATTATTTAAGGAAAAAATTACATCAAAGAAAGTAATCTGCATGACAATTGCAATAGCTGGATGCGTGCTTGCTAGTGGAGTGCTAGAATCTGCATCTACTATGAGATGGTCTGTAAAAGGGATAATAGTTGGGATAATAGGTGCATTTTTCTATGGATTATATGGAATTATAAGTAAAACTGCAATGGAAAGAGGGTATCATGCATTTACAACTACATTTTATTGTTTATTTATGGTTATGCTAGTTGTAATTCCGCTTACAAATTGGAAATTGGTAACAAATGTTGTTGTAGCAAATCCAATAAAAATGAGTGTATTTTTAGTGATTCACTCACTTTGCACATCAGTACTTCCATATATTTTATATACTTTTTCGATTAGGTATATAGATGCAGGAATGGCTTCAATTTTGGCATCTGGAGAACCAGTTGCAGCCATGATTTTTGGAGTTATCTTCTTTTCAGAAATTCCTACAGTTTTGTCAGTTGTGGGGATTGTACTAGTAATCGTGGCATTGGCGTTGTTGAGCATGCCGGACAAAAAATGTGGTTAAAATGTCGGTTTAGATGTCGGTAAAATAAAAACTGTCGGCATTAATGTCGGTTAAAATGTCGGTAAAATAAAAAACTGTCGGCATTAATGTCGGTTTAAATATCAGTATAATAAAAAAATCGATCTAAATCTTGATAAAATATAGTTTAATATTGGAGGAAAAGTTATGATAAGAAAAGCAGTTGAGTCAGATATAAACGCAATAGCAGATACATACAATGAACTTTTAACTTATGAGGAAAAACATGGAAGTAATTCAAATTGGAAATTAGGAGTATACCCAACAATAAAAGTTCCACAGGAGAAGATTCCTACAGGAACTATGTATGTGCTTGACGAAGAGGGAGAAATCTGTGCTAGTATGATTTTAAATCATTTTCAAGCTGAGGAATACAAAGAGATTGATTGGATTTATCCAGGAGAAGGTGAGGAAATTCTTGTTATTCACACACTTTGCATACCACCACAGAAAGCAGGTAGGGGATACGGTCAGAAGATGGTCGATTATGCAAAAGAATATGCTAGAGAATTAGGATGTAAGGCTATTAGAATAGATACCTATGCACACAATGAGCCAGCAAAGAGTCTTTACAAGAAAAATGGATTTAGAATTGCTGGATATTATGAAAGTTTATTAGAGGGTCTGATAAAAGAAGAATTAGCATTTTTAGAGTATAAGTTATAAATCATATTTTTTAAGAATAAAATAATAAAAATAAAAAAGAATATATAGATGATTTTAATATGATTCCACAAAGTATAACTCCTAAAATTCCTAAAAAAGTGGAATATAAAATATTTAATCCGTATTTTAAAATCTTTAGATTAGCATCGGATATAATTATATTTTTCTGTAAAAATGATAAAGAAATATTAATTAAGTGATTCATTTCCAAACCTCCTAAAAATAAAATAAAGAATTGTTGATAATAAAATAGGGAAAATGATTAAATGGTAATAAAATTTGATTAAATGGTTTAAATAGGTAATATTTAGAAATAAGAGAGATGATAATAATTTATGAAATAAGAAAAATAAAAAAGGTTAATAATGACGTTCAATTTAGTCGTTATTAACCTTTCGGGTAAAAAGTATATTAATTTACATTTATAGGGATAGGAATAGATATGTTCACTATAAATGTATCATTTTGAGTAGAAAATGAAGCATTCCCATTATATTTTTTTACAACATTTTTTATGGAACTAATTCCAAAACCATGATGGGAAACATTAGATTTAGTGGTTAAAAATATTCCATTCTTTTTGTTTATTTTTTGACCATATGGATTTATTGTCTTTATTAATAAATGTTGTTTTGAAATATCACAACGAACAAAAATATATTTTTCTTTATCTAAGCCAGAGGTGGCTTCAATACAATTATCTAATAAATTTCCAAAAAGAGAACAAAAATCCACATTTTTAATAAAGGAAATACCTTTTAAATTTATACAAATATCACATTTTATATTTTGATTTTGAGCGAGCGATATTTTTTCTGAAACTAAGACATCAATAAATGGATTACCAGTATTAATGTCATATACAGAATTTGGAATCTGAGTTAATAAAGAATCAATATGATTTTGTGAAATTTCGTTTGTGCTATATTTCAAAGCCAAAAGTTGGTTTTTTAAATCATGTCGAAGGATACTTAAATTCTTTGAATCCTCAAGTCTTTTTTGGTAATAGTCATAAGTTTTTTTCTCTTGATTTTCTACAAAAGTAATATAATCTTTTTTTACCTTTTTTGATATATATAGATCAAAAAGGATGAAATGACAAAAAGATGAAATCAAACATACTATGGAAATGAGTAATAATGTTTGACCATATTCTGGTGGAATATTATGTTTTGTGGTTTTTAAAATATAAATAATTGTAAAAATCAAAAATAAATTTATAATAATTGGTAAAAAATATAAAGATATTTCAAATTTTGTATAGGTAAAAATATTATTTTGACCAAAACGAAAAACAATATATAAAACAATAAAAGATAGTGTTTTAGTGAAAATAATTAATTCCATAGAAATCAATTTATTGGCAAAAATAGTTCCTAAAGATGAAAAATTAAAAAAGACTGCTGATATTCCAACAGTTAACAATTCGCATATACTCAGACAAAGATAGAACAATAAAATTGATTTTAAATTAGAAATAAATGAAAAATCAGAATATAAAAATTTATTTAATAACAAAATGAAAATAATTTCATAAATAATTTTGAAGATAAAAGGAAAAGAGTGTAAATTTAAAAATATAACACTGAATCCAAATATGCAATATAGCATAATAGAATATATATAAGAGCGACGTAAATCGCTACCTTGAGTAAAATAAAACAATAAAATAATATCTATAGAGGTTCCGAGTAGATTTAATAATAGGTCTAAATTCATAGTAATACCATCCGCTTATAAAATTTCCTGTTCAATAGAGTTAAAAATATCGGAAGCAAAAAAATCTTGAACGGAAATGTCTAAACCATCACATATTTTTTGTAATGTTATGATTCCTGGATTTTTTGTGCAACCATTTAAAATATTTTTTAAGGTAGAAGGAGGAACCGCAGAAATAATAGAAAGTTGATAAAAAGTAATTTCATTTTCAGCGCAAAGTTCAGTAATTCGTTTAATTATAGCATCTTGCATTCGCATATTTAATCCTCCTTTTATGTATTTTACTGAACTCTTATATTTCATGAGGTCCATATATGGTCTTATTAAGGAAAATATGATATAGTTATTTGTAGAAAAGGTTGTGAGATTACTATAATGATATGTATAAATAGGAAAAAAATAAGACTAAATAAGCAAAATGTCTTAAAAAATAGAATAAGCTGGAGAATAATATTCTCCAGCTTAATAGAAATATAATTATCGAATTGCTCTGTTGCTAGGCATAGTACCTTTTCCAAATTCAAGAGTAACCCATCCACCATCGCTGCAACTTTTCCAACCACTACCTGTGTTGTAATATTTGATAGCAATTCGATGATTTTTGGTTTTACCTGTAGTAGAACTATTAAATGCAAGTTTTGAACCAACAGGAAGAGTTTGAACTTTTTTTGTACCATTATATAGATTAACAGATTTTTTTACAGTAAAGATACGACATGATGTACCGTTAATAGTCTGCGATTTTGAAGTAGTTAAGCTATTTCCAGAACAATTATACAGATGGAAATATTTCTGCTGAGCTAAATATGCATAATCAGGTTCTCCACCATGGTAAGGGCATTCTCTAAAGATATGTCCACGCTGAAATTTACCAGAACTATTTCTAAAACATACACCGATTATTGTGTTAGAAATATTTGAAAGTGGATAAGTCGCATACATTTCATTTGGATAGATGTGTCCAATGATTTTAGAATCACCTTTTTCAGGATCATAGATAGGGATTTTTTTTGATGATTTGTTGACATAAGCACGATTAGCATTTACTAATGAAGCCATAATTATTACCTCTTTTCTTTAATTAATAATATATAAGTGAAAATATTTAAATATAAAAGGCTAATGATTTTTCTTGCCTAAGGAAAAATGCATTTTAAATATTTACACTTTATAAAAAGATAAAAAAGTAACTATTGTAAACTAAATTTTAAGGAGAAAAAGAATATGGAAAAAAAAAGAATTAATAACATTATAATTTTATCAGTACTTTTATTAGTAATATTAGGAGTGGGAGGGTATTGTATTTGTAATAATACAGACATTTTTGTTCAGAAAAATTATAAAAAATCAGTACGATTTAAAAAGTCAAAATATAGTAGATTTAATATAGAAGATGAGTATGTGAAAACTATAATTGACAAGGAGTCATCTGCTGAAAAAAATATACCATATGAATATAGAATAAATAGCAACAAAGAACTTATTGGAAGCATGATAGGCGTTGATGGTTATCCATTAAAACGATATGGAAAATCTGTAAAGAAAAAAATTGCTGCCAATATTATTCATTTGAGTTTTTCACATGGTACATTATTATTTCTTGATGATAAAAATAAGCTATATGGAATGGGATGGAATAGATCAGAAGAATTGCGTGTCAAGATGAGTGAAGAAGAAAGAACTTCAGAAATTACAGGAGTTATTTGTAAGCCAGTTTTTATTATGAGTGACGTTATATATATGACAAATAAAAATGAAACAGGAACAGTCATTGTATTAAAAAAAGATAATACTGTATGGACTTGGGGAAGTAATGGTGGATTATTAGGATACGAGAAAGATAATATGAAGGTTAGAAGAAATCCTAAAAAAATATTAAAAAATATACGTTTTATTACAAGTAAAGGGTATAATGCAGCGGCTATTTCTAAAAATAATGATTTGTATTTATGGGGAGACAACGCATATGGACAATTAGGCAATGGGAAGAAAGGTGGATATTATGGAATGTTAGATGAGTATGAATATATACCTCAAAAAACAATGTCTGATGTCGCTAGAGTAGAAATAAAAGAAGGAACTATTATTGTAACAAGATTAGATGGATCAAAGTGGAAAGCGGGAATAGGAAGTGGAGAGGAAAAAGCAACAGATGGTAAAAAAATAGGAACGAAATTTGTCAGAATAAAAAAATAATAATATAAAGTTGTTGTTTCTAAATTAAATTTATTTTTCTTTTTTATAAGTGATTAGCTAATCAAAATAAGAAAAAATAAATTTAAGAAAGAAGGAACATATTATGGCAAATACAGTAGATAATCGTGTATTACAAGTTCAAAATTGGTTAAAGGAAAATTACTCTGGAAAAACAGGAATGCCAGAAGTAGTTACAGATGGACATACAGGGAATGCTACAATGAAAGCATTGATTAGTGCTTTACAGATTGAATTAGGAGTTTCTGTCGATGGAGTCTTTGGATCAGAAGTAATGAATAAATTTATTACATTATATAAGAATCATCCAGACCAGAAAACAACTAAGATGCAGCATTTAATCTATATTTTACAGGGAGGATTATTTTGTAAAGGAGTTACAGGAAGTCAGTCATTCAATGGAGCTTTTGATACTGTAACAGAGACAGCTGTAAAAACATTTCAGTCTTGGGCTAATCTTTCAAATAAAGATGGAAAAGTAGATGCTAAATTAATGAAGGCATTATTAAATACGGAAGCATATGTTTTAGTGTCTGATGGATCAGCTAAAGTACAAGAATTTCAAAAACGCTTAAATAATAGATATGCAGATAAAATTAATGAAATTATTCCTTGCGATGGTAGATATTCTAGAGTAATTAATAAGGCAGTTATAAAAGCAATTCAGATAGAACAGGGATTAACAGGAAAATCTGTAGATGGAATTTGGGGTCCAACAACAATGGCAAAATGCCCAACAATTAAACGATATGCAACAATTTCTAACAAAGAGTTTGTATATATTTTACAGGGAATGTTATATTGTTATGGATATGATCCTAAAGGTTTCGATGGTGGTTATGGTGCAGGTGCAGAAAATGTTGTAAAAGAATTTCAGAAATTTTCTGCCTTAACAGCAGACGGAATCGTAGGACGAAGTACTTGGGCATCATTAATGGTCAGTTATGGAGATAAAAATAGAAAAGGAACAGCATGTGATTGCAGTACAAGAGTAACTACAGCACGTGCGAACACTTTAAAAAATAATGGTGTCAAAATTGTAGGTCGTTATTTAACACAGGAATCATCTACGAGTGAAAAAGCAATGGTGAAGTCTGAAATTACTGCATTAAAGAGTGCAGGATTAAGAGTATTTCCTATTTATCAGGCAGTTGGTCGTAATATTTCTTATTTCTCTATTAATGCAGCAAGAAGAGATGCAAGAAGAGCATTTAATGCAGCAAACAATTTAGGATACCCTAAAAATACAATTATTTATTTTGCAGTAGATTATGATGTTTTAGTTGCACATATTCCAACAATTCTAAATTATTTCAGAAAAATTAATGAATTATTTGCAACAGCTGATTTTGGTAATAACAAATATAAAATTGGTGTATATGCACCTAGAAAAGTGTGCACAGAATTATGTAAAAATGGATTAACAACAAGTAGTTTTGTGTGTGATATGTCTTCTGGATTTACATGCAATATTGGTTATTTGTTGCCAGAAAATTGGGCTTTTGATCAGATTTCAACTGTTTCTTATGGAAGCGGAGAGGCTAAAATTGAAATTGATAATAATATTGTATCTGGAAAATATACAGGAGTCAGTTTAGCAGATTTTACAGAGACAACTGTTTCTCAGAAAGATATTAATCGAGCAATTGTAGGTAAAGCCTACGAAATGTTAAGAGGTACAATTTTTGATGACTATCTAGAAAATTATTCAGGTGAATTGTCAATAGATAAAACATATACAATTATTGATAATAGTAATTGTAAAATTCAGATTGGCATTGCTACTGGAATTTCAGCCGGAAAAGGTAAGGTTAAATTAAATATTGTTAATGGCGAATTTGATTCTGTTTCTATAAAATGGTTAGATCAGTTTTCTACTGAAGTAGCCAGTGACAAAATTGGAAAAGAAGTTGTTGAGACATTAAAACATATGACAACTGTTATTGAGAATGGTGCAATTTCATTTGCTGTATCAGTTGATAATAAACAGCTAAGAATGGAGATGGATATTCAGAATTATGATTTTGAGTACAATAATGTGGATGCAAGCTTTACAACAAAGTTAATTGTGATTTCAAAATATGATAATAATATTCTAAATAAAGCAATGGAGATGCTCCCAGATTTATCTGTAGAACAGGTTGCTTACTTATGTGCAGTTATTTTAGGAATTGCAGCTTTAGCTTCTGGAGTAGGAGAAATAGCAACATTATTAGAAGCACTTTTAACATTATTACAAATGGCAATGGCATAAACATAAAATAGAATTATATCCATGTCAACATATTTTGTATGTTGACATGGATAAAAAGGAGAGATTATGAGGCTGAATTTTAAAATTCGAAAACAAAATATTGTATTCATTATACAAATATGCTTTTCAATTATGATTCCTATACTTTCATATACAGGTTTAAGTGGAAAGGATATTACATCATGGAATATCCTGGCTAATTTATTAAAGGATTCATTAAAAAATCCCTATATTTTAGTTTTAATATTAAATAGTGTAATTAATTCTGTGTTAGATCCAACTACTCCTGGAATTAGAGATAGTGAATATGTGGTAAAAAAAGAGGAATTAAATGAAACACTAAGCATTATGGAGGAAAATTAAATGGCTAAAACACCTGAAAAGGTAATTAAAATAGCAATAGGAGAAGTTGGATATATTGAAAAGAAAAGTAATAAAGATTTGAATTATAAAAAGAAAAATGTTGGAGCAAATAATTATACTAAATATGGAGAATATTTTGGAATAAATGGTCTGCAAGCATATTGGTGTGATATGTTTGTTGATTGGTGTTTTATGAAAGCATATGGAAGAGAAAACGCCAAGAAACTTTTATGTGGAGATTTTAGTGCATATACGCCAACATCAGCTAAATATTACAAGAAAAAATCTAGATGGAGTAATATACCAAAAAAAGGAGATCAGATTTTCTTTAAAAATGAAAAGAGAATAAATCATACAGGATTGGTATATAAAGTAGATGAAAAGTATGTTTATACAATAGAAGGAAATACAAGGTCAGGAAATAGTGTTAATGCTAATGGAGGTGAAGTTTGCAAAAAGGTATATTTAAGAAGTAATGTTAGAATAGCAGGGTATGGACATCCATTATATGATTTTGCGGTTAAAATATATACAACAGTAAAAAAAACATCCTCAAAGCATGCAATAAAATGGTTACAGAGTAAATTAAATCAATGCTGTGATGCAGGAGCAAAATTAAGTGTTGATGGTATTTGGGGTGAAAAAACAATGAAAAAATTGAAAAATTATTGGAAACAGTTAGGATGGAAGACCAATGGTACATATGCGGGGAAAAAAACATGTAATGCATTAAACAAATTAAGAAAAAAATAAAATATATAGTATTTTTTTTATGGAAAGGAGGTGAGGTAATTTGAAGAAAAAAATAATATTAGCAATTGAATTAGTTTTGATCATATGGCTATTTAGAATGTGCTATAATTATGGAACATTTGCAGGAAAAGGATTTTTTAATATATATAAATTCTTTGAAGAATATGGAATTTGGAGCATCATTTACGTGGTAGTATGCGGTTTTTTTGAAGATTGCGAAGATAATAAGAATCTAAAAAAAATAAACATATGGATCAGAAATATTATTTTTATACTGGCAAGTTTTGTGTTGGCTTTGGGGTACTTATATATCTTAAAAGGAAGTTTTAATTATCAACAATTGCAGTTAATCGGTGTAATGTGTATTGGGATGATAATAGTGAGATTAATAACAAAAGTTATAAAAGGTATAAGAAGCATGTGGTAGACACATTATAAGTTAGCGTTGCTAATAAATTTTTGATCACTGGATTTTTATCCAGTGATCTTTTTGCGTCTGAAGACAAGTATTCGTTAAATGCTTTATCTAAGGGTTATTTCAATTTATACAAATACCAGCATAATGATTGCTAGATTATTCTAGTGTTCAACTTACATCATTTGCTAGGTCAATGAAAATGCTAGTACTTTACTACAATTATGAGGAATACAAGGAAAGTTCCAAGATGAACTGAATAGGAAATATATGATTTATTTTAAAATGCAGATAGGGGAGGATTTCATGATTACTGATGGTGTATAGGTGTTTGGAAGATGACATCAATCTGAAAACTTTTATAGTTTGGTCCTATGTTTTACTAAATTGGGATGAAAAATTTCAGCATTGGCAAGAAAAGACAGATTTTAGATACTATCTCTATGGCAGACGATATTTACATAGTCTGCCATAGAGATAGCATCTAAATCAGTATTTTTTACAAAATTCTAAAGTAATGTTGAGAGCATTAACTCAAAAATTTAAGTCGTGTCAAAAATGTTAAGCCTTAACTTTTTTGACAAAATAAAATAATTTAAACTATAAAGTTGTTCTTTCTTTGCAATATATGTAGTTTGTATCAAAAGAAATTTAAATGCATAGCAAGTATAAATGAAAAAATAGATCAGTTGGAATTGACCGCTGATCTATTTTTTTGCCTATTTAGAAAAAAGATTTGATTTTTGAAGGATTTTTTTCTTTACACGATTAACATACTGGCGAGATAAATTTAATTTATTGGCGATTTCAGAATCACTATAATGATTAATATATATCATTTTCAATATATCGTATTCTTTTCCAGATAAAGAATTTAAAAAATTTGTAAAATCAATATCGAAAATAATATCAGAAAAATTAGAATTACTAGTTAAACTAGAAAGCATATCATTATCCCATGAAAATTCAGTTGAATGTATGGAAGAGAATTTTTTTGTCAAAGCATATTTTTTATGTAAAATAGATTGCTTTAAGTAGGATAAACAAGCATTTTCATTCGATGTATCATGTATGTACTTGATAGATTCTAGTAAAGTGATGGATAGTTCTTGATAAGCATCATCAAATTCTAAGAAATAAATTTTGGAAGCATATTTCTTTAATAATGGTTGCATAGCGATTAGTAATTCCTCAACGGAATTAGAATCACCAGATTGTATATTCCTAATAAGTTCATTGATTTTCAAAATTACACCACCTTTTTCTTTTTAAAAAGAAAAGGTGAATGAGTTTAGAAACAAAAATATAGGAATAGTTTCTAAAATGAATAAAAAAAACTTCTTACATGTATAAAATGTAAGAAAGGAATGGTTAATAAAATGGAAACAACGATTATTAAAATGGCAATGTCACAAGGACTATGGGCTGTATTATCAGTATTTTTGATTGTATATATTGTAAAAGCACAAGAAAAAAGAGATAAAATGCAGGAAAAAAGAGAGAAAAACTATCAAAAAATTATAGAAAATCTCTTAAATCACATGGGAAATACGCAAAAAAATGATGAAAGCTTAAAGAAAATGGCAGATACAATTCAAAAAAAGTTTAACAGTAAATGAAAAAATAAAAAGAATATATGATTAAATAGAAGAAAAAAATGATTATAAGGTTAATAGTTAAAAAATAATAGAAAATCAATCAAATAATGTTACATAATAGGCATAAAATATAGAATAAAAATTTAAATCTAGTAGGATAATCAATGTATGAAGTTGTCTTTACATAGTGATTATGAAAAAAGCATTAATATTTATTACGAATGTGATGATATTAATGCTTTTTTATAAAATTGTATATGAGCCGACATTTTAGCATCTTTAATCGGGATAAGAGTGAACGCAAAAATAAAAAGTTCACTTTTATTAAAGAAAGGAGGTGAGCTCTTATGGAGAAATCTTCTTTTGAGATTAAAGAAACAATTCGGCATCAATTTGATTACATATGTAAATTATCTTTAAAAGGAGAAAAAATAGATTATAGTAGACATATGGCATATTTACACAAAAATGAAGTTATATTATCAGAATTATCACAGGATGAATGGAATCAATTAGCTACATATGATGTATATAATATTGAAAATTATAGATTTCAGGTTTTAAATTACGACATTGAAATACAAAATTCATTGATAGCAGAAGCATTGGAGAATTTAACAAAACGAAAGAGAGAAGTTATATTATTATTTTATTTTATGGGAATGAGTGATGCTGAAATTGCAAAAGAAATGAATTTAGTAAGGAGTACAGTATATGAACATAGAAAACGTTCATTAGAGATTTTAAAAAAAGTTATGGAGGAAAAAAAAGATGGAGAAAAAATATAAATTTCAAAACAGATTATTATCATATGAAACAATTAAAAGTGCAACAGAAGGCGATGTGGATGCAGTTCAAGAAGTATTAAAACATTATGATGGCTATATTAATACATTAGCTAGAAGACAAATGTATGATGAATATGGACAAATCCATTATTGTGTGGATGAAACTTTAAAACGAAGATTACAGACTAAATTATTGATTAAGACTTTGCATTTTAAGATTGGAAATTAGGAAAGGGAACTTTGCGCCACAGTGGCGCAAAGTTTAAAATGAGATGATAGATGTAGTATATAAAAATATGGTATTACATCATTTTTTATGCTACAATGAATCTAAAGTTTAAGATAATAAATTTCAAAATGTGAGGATAACAGGATGAATTCAAAAGAAATGATTGATGATGCAAAACTGGAGCTTCAAAATGTAGATACAGTAATAGATGTAAAACATAATCCAGTAATTTCAGCATTTATTTCAACAATTAAAACAGTACCGTATATTGGTGATTTGATTGATGATTCTTTAGAAAGTGTTTTGTCAGAGTTTCAGAGTAAAAAGCAACAACAACTTTTAGAAGTTATTAGCCAAGCATCTTTTGGAACAGTTACTTCAGATATGGTAAGTGATGTAGAGTTTATTATAAGCTTTGCGAAAACGAGAAATGCAGTTGATAAGTTGTTAAATGGAGATAAAGTAAAATTTTATGGCAATTTACTTGTAAACGGATATTTGAATAAAGAAGATAAAATATCAGTAGATGAGTTTGAGGAATATCTAGAATTAATAAATTCGCTTTCATATAGAGAATTAGAATACTTGTCATTTTTTAAAGAGTATTCAAATAAATATAAGGGAAGATTAGTGTATCAGAATTGGGCTGAATTTAGTAGAGAGTTTCGAAATAAATTTCCAAATAGACATGTGCATTCTGTATTTAAGCGTTTACAACGAACTGGCCTAATAAGTGAAGTGATAGAAACAGAGGATGTTAAAGGAGATACATTGTCGTTAAATATTGAATATGCTGGTTTTGAAATAGAACCAGAATTTTCTCGATTTAATCAAATGGTATTAAAAACATTTAGTGGAAATTAGATAAATAATAGAAAGAGGCAAAACTTTGCGCCACCGTGGCGCAAAGTTGCCTCTTTTTAATTACCAATATTTTTTAATATAAGCAAGAGCTGTTTCCTGTGATAAAGAAAATTTATCCATGATAAGCTTAAGGGCAGCTTCTTGATCTGGATTAAATAATTTACAAGTTTGAATAATTCCTTTAACTTCGCCTTTTTGTAAAC
>URRU01000005.1 GCA_900550335.1 uncultured Clostridium sp.
TTTGTCTTACTACACCAATTACAGTCTCAGAAGAAGGTATGTATTGCTTAGAGCTATCGAGCTTAGTTGAAGTAGTAATATTTAACTTATCTACTATATCTTGTAGTATATCGTTATAATTTGTTAAACCTGTATATAATGATACAAATTTAACTATATTACCACATTCTCCTGTTCCATGATCTTTGAACAAAAGTTGTTTTGTACGCTTACTATAATATATTCCAAAAGAAGGATTTTTATCCTTACGGAATGGACTATTATAAATAGCGCCTACTTTAAATTGTCCAAGATAGTGAGTATATATATCATACTCTGTTACTTTAGATAAAATATAATCTAAAGTAATATTAGTAGGGGTTTTAACCCTTCTTTTGTCATACATAATATATGATTTTTATTGTGGAATGTGTGGGAATCGAACCCACTACATTAGTATCTTTCCTTTTTTAAAGAACATTCCGTATATCCTATAGGCTCTCACACTATAGGATAAAATTTGTTATTGTTTATTAATATAATAAATTATTTTTTACAGTTCTATGTTTGCACAGATTAACTAAAAAAAAGAAAACCCTTGGTTCTATATTCAAGAGCGACTTGACCATCAACTCAGGCTCGAATTCTTATATAGTTAAGCAGAGAACAACAAAATTCTTTAAAAATATAAAGACTATAATTTTCTCTGAACTGTCAAGATAAATATGTATCATAGGACTTACACCTATCATTCATTACATCTCATCATTATACTTTAGGAATAGTATAATAGCTCTTTATGGCTTAACGTTTCTAATCTACCTTGAATAATTCTTCAATTTGTTTCAATTTTGCATCAGCAGATTCTTTAGATAAACACTGACCATGATTAATTACTATATTTTCTTTTGTTTGCTCTATATTAAGTGGTATAGCATGTCCCATTCCCCAGCCATTTTTGTAATGACCTTTTTGATGAGCAAACATATAATAACGAAAAAACCAAGGACTAATACCATTTAATATTAATCCTTTATTCATAGAATCTTCATGTTTCTTTAAACATACACGTACTTCATATATTACACCTGTTTCTTCTCTCCAGCTACCATAAGCATCTCTAGTAGAATCACAGGCATATATTGCAACTCTATATCCTATATTTTCAAGCATATCTACAATTTGTATAGCTGTATAGGCTTTATTAAGCATTTCTTTATAACCTATGTTGCAATTTTCAGATATTACTACATATACATTTATAAGACGTCCACTTCCTATTCCATGAGTTTTTACTCGTTTTCTCATTGCTGGAAAACCTTCAAGTAATCTATCATAATTCATGTCATCTCCATCAAACTCGTCATAAGTATAACTACGTTTAGAACCTCCTAAATCAACATTTAATTCTATTTCTTTAAGACCATCTAAACCTTTAAGATAGCAATACTTACTCTTTTGTATATCATCTATAGATAATCCTCTAAAATCTTTTTCTTCAGTTTTTAAATGAGTGTTAAGATCATTAGAATTTCCTTCTGGAGTAGGAGTAATTGCATCATTGTAAAAATCTGTAATGCTATCATAATTATATAATAATTCTTTCATAACTAACTAGATTTTTTTTTCGCAGGAGTTTCATCACTAGACTCCAACCATTGTTCTAATGTCTTTCTCTCATTTTCAGACCAATTTATAATTAGTCTTTGTTTCCAATCCATAAAGTGATTATACTTAAGAGTATGACCAGCTTGAACCATACGAGTAGATATTACCTTACGTAAATTTGTTTCTTTAGCAAATCTACGTAAAGTATTTATATAATCTACTACTTCAGAATCATACTGACTTTCATACTTAGCAGAATACGTAACTTCTACAATACCGCCAATAAAACGGTCTATAGTAGACGCATCTAATTGGTTATTTGCCACATATTGACGATCACACCCAAACCCAAATGTATTACTTGTGGCAATAATAATACAGTTCGGATGTCGATGAACTAAGCCCGTAGTAGTCTCAATTTCATCATTTGCTAACGCTGCATTAAGAATTTGCGCAACTGCTGGATCTAATGCCGTTATCTCGTCAATCAATATAATAGATGGTTTCGCATAATACTCTCCAAATCGAGTAGATTCACGCGTCGGATACTTATAACCAATAAACTCGGTAGCTGATGTCCCTATACCACAGCTAATACATAGATATGGAATTTCCATCTCTTCTGCTATATTTCTAGCCATAGTACTCTTACCGCAACCGGCAGGACCAACCATCCATATATTCTTTATGCCAGCTTTGACAGTTCTACGTAACTTCTCTTCTGGCTCTAGGTCAGTAAAATTGAATCCTAACCTTTTACTTTCCTCTAGATACTTTAGTCTTTCTGCTTCTTTTAGGTCTCTTTCATAAGTATCTAATAAATTATTTATTTCTTGTTCTTTAAGTTTCTTATTTAAACTATTAATAATTTTAATACCTGTAAGAGAGGTTTTATATTCATTACCAAGATAGTCGACGAAAGTAAATTTACCATAGGAATCTTTAAGCATATAAAGATCCTTTCGTTGATTCAATCTTTTTTTCTTACCATTTTCTTTAATCGTAGTAGAAATGGCAGCATAGATTACATCCCCTTCTTTAAGCTCGTCACGCTTTTTATCTACATTGATATTTTCAATCGTGTAGTTAGGATCTACTGTATCTATGTCTTTATTAAAGAAATGTTTGTTTATGAATTTTGATAAACGCATTTTAAATTGATTTTTAATTAGACATAAAATAAACGAGAGTGCTTTCATTAGACTCTACTCACACTCTCGTATCGCTATATTAGCCTAGCGTAGGCATTTAATTTAAACCTTATTTATTAAAATGGCAAATCGTTCAAATTACCTGTATTAAATGAAGTTGTTTCATTCTTAATTACACTATCAAGTGTATCTACAGGAGTTTCTACATCTGCTACAATAGGTTTTTCAAAATTGTCAATACCTAATTTAGCAATTGCAGAAGTCATACCATCGGGTAAGATCATAGGCTCAATAAACGTGTATTTTGCATATGAAGGCAAAGTAGTGTATCCTTTATTGTTATATACAATCTTTACTCTTACTAACTTAGACTTATCTGCATTATTTAAATAGTTAACTACTTCCGTAGCAAACTCTTCAAATGTAGAACCATTGAAAATCAATTGTTCATCTTTATAAAAACAAAGCAAAATTTGCATCATACGAGAAAATTGAGTATCTTCTTTCTTCTGTAATGCTGCTTCGTCCATACCTTCAAACTTCGTAGGTTTCCACTCAGTCTGAGTTAAGGTTGCCCCATCTTTTTCAAAGACAATTTCAAGAAACTTATTACCTGTAGGAGATTCTGCTAAACGTGCACTTTTTAATTGTACATTCTCATGAATGCCTGCAGGAATAAATCTAACGTCATTTTTTGTTATCTGTTGTGCTCTTTCTTTACTATACATATCTTAATCTTTTTATTCTGGTAAATAAATTCTTTCCCAATGAGTAGTAATCTCATTGTTTTCATTACTTTCTGCAATTACTATGTTTTTTCCTCTTAAATGAGGAGCTCTTGCTTCGCGTACTGAGTTATCTCCACCTTCAAATGAAATATGAGTTTCATTCTTTTTTCGATAGACATAACCTACAGCATCTGCTTCACCACAAACAATATCACCTAGTCTTCCAACTAAATCTATTGCCATTTCTGTAAGCTCTTCACCATCCTTATTAATCATCTTATCTTTAGTATGACCAATAAGAATAAAGTTATCACATAATTCTTTAAACATAAAAATTACTTTCTTTACTGCTTCTCGAAGATATAGATATCCAGATCCGTTAGGAAGCTGTCTTACATCATCTCCTTTAAAGGTTTTCCCCATAGGAGTTTGCCTATAAAGTGTAGCAGCATATGGTAAGCATATCTCTTCTAAGCGTGTTGCATTATCAATTGCAATATACCTATAAGGTTTTTTACCCGTCTCAGTAATTTTTTGACGTATTAGATTAGCAATTTCTCCTAAATCACTTACACTTCTTGCTTGAATAGAAAGAGCTTCAAGAAATTCTGAACCTCCTTCTAAGTCTATTATAAGACATCCTTCAAGCATAGAAAGTAATGTTGTTTTACCAGCTTTAGGTTTTCCAAAAAGTATTAAAAATCTAGGATTTTGTACTTTTGGCGTATTTTTTTCAGTTGGTAGTATTAACATATTAAATTTGTATTATGTAAAGTAAAAGTTATTAGATATTAAGTTCTGCATTAATTTCAGTATTATTAATCATAATAATAATGTTATTAATGATAGTTTTTTCTTCATCGTTGATCGTGTTAAAATAACTAAGATCATATTTCGGAATTAGTTTATAACCAACCTGGATGAAATTTCCATACTCATTAACGGGAGTTCCATCTGCTAATCGAAAATCGTACAGAGGTTTATAATTACGTTTTGCTTTTGCATAATCGTCTAAACGTTTCATTGCAAGAGCAAACTGTGTTGCTAAATTATAATTTTCCACTTTTTCAGCAGGATAATATGGTGTAGCATATGGGCAATATTTGCAATCCACATACTTAGCAACGTCACACTTTGAAAATAAATCAGCACCAAAACGTATCTTGTTGTTCGGGCCAATGTACTGATAACTAAACGGAGTTTCCTCAGTATCAATACCGTCAATAACTAATTCTGGATAACTAGTAAGCAAACGCTTCAAAAGATAATTCTTATATTCACCAGTCGGATCACATTTTGCATTCGGAGTAGTTATTGTAAAAGTCTTTTTCATAATTTCAGCCTATTTTTATTGTTAAATACTACATTTTGCTGCATAGTAGTATTTCCTTCAGTTTCTATCAGATTACCATATTTAAGTTCATTGTCAAACTCTAATATACAAGGTTCTCCAGCATCTCTTACTTTAAGAAAATGTAGATATACCTTATTCTTCACAGGTAAGCGATTGACCCCATAACTTTGAATATTAAGTAATTCTGGACGTGATAATGCTATCACATAGTCACTTGCTTGGAATATAGCATCTGATGCAGCTAAATCACTACGCAACGGAAAATGCATAGATGGGTTATTTATACGATCAGGCAATTCAATATTTCGATTCATCTGTGAAATCTGTATAATACTCGTATTAGATAATTTCTTTTTACGAATAAACATTTTCTGTAAATCTACTATTGTTCCACGTTCCGTATCTCCTTCAACTAATAAAGCATGGTCTAGGATAACAATTAACCATTTATCTTTGGCTATTGTTTCGTGGAAATAATCTATAGTTTTTTCGATATTTTCGACAGTGCTAGGAGTATCTATATAATATATCTGATACTTCTTAATACGTTCTGCTTCTTCCCTTACTTTAGTAAATGTAGCATCATCTATACTGTCTTCTGCACTATATAATTCCGAGGTAGTGCGTCTTAATCGATTACTCAGTTTTCGACCTATTTGTCTATAACTAAGCATCTCAAACGAAAAATCTAAAATTACAATTTCTTGATCTGTATTAAGATCAATTAAATCAGTTTCAAGCGTATTTGCAAATGCTGATTTACCAGATCCAGAACCTCCTGCAATTGTTAAAATCATGTTTGGTTCTAATCCTCCACAACAAACTCTATTGAACTTTTTCCATCTTGTTTTAAGAGGAATAATAGTTCTATCCTTTCTTGCTTGAATATAACTAACAGATTCATTAGTTACTTCAGCAATAGTCTTATACGGTAGTGTCTTAAATAACTGTTGCTCCATATAATTCTGCATTTTGTTGTTCATTTATTTGCTCTTCGTAACATTCCCACTCATGTTGAGTAAGCCATTTCCACATAGTTTTCATATAACCTATTTTACCTGTCTGCAACTTATCATCTATCTCATATCTTAAACAGGATAGAATATGCTCATGCATAGCTTTAGATTTACCGATAATACGGTTATATTCTTTTCTACATTTATTTACGTTAGACCTAAGAAAACCTCTAGTTCCATCTGGTCTTGTTACATAAATAGGAAATACTTCATAGAACTCATCAAACATACTCTGTTCATTCTTTTTAATGAAATCAAGTAGTTCTTTTGAAGGACTATAAATTTTATTATCGTCAGAAATAGTAACTACGATAATGTTACGTTGAATTAAGTCTTGTATTTCTTCTTCATTAACTCGGCTGAGAAGTTCATGAATGTCTTGATTATTTATTTGATTATCATTCAATACAAGGCTAATAAATACTAATTGATTAATTGATATACTAAATTTGTTTAATAGAGATGTATCTAATTCTAGTATCATAAGCATTAAAGTTTATGACAATTTTATAAGAATTTGATACGATATGTTAGATTCTGTTAAAACAGTTCTAATTGTCTTGGTTGTAATTCTTCAATTATCTTAAGAGCTTCTCTAAGATAATATCTATAATTAATCTTACGCTCTTCTATTGGTTTATCGTCAAATTTATTTAGAAGAGTAACACCAGATGCTGTTAGCATATTCTGATACTGTCTTGCAGAAGCCTTATATTTATGTTCTCCTACATATGGTTCAGTATATGTTATAATTTCACCTTCTTTGTGACCAGTATCTTTCCATTTCCATAAGTATCCACCATTGGTAGATGCATAGAAACGATTAGTTCTCTGTTGCTCCTCGTTCATATATTCAACATGCCATTGTTTACCAGTCTTTTCAGACATTAAAAACTTTTTAATATCTTTACATTCCTTAATAGTTTGTTCAACCGGTATACCATCTACAAAGTACTTTATTATAGCTTCAGGAATTATCTTTGCAGATAGCCCTTTACCTAATAATACTTTAGTAATAAACATTCCTTTTGTTTTAATTAAATCAGAATTTTTAGTTTTTTGGTATCCTTCTTTAACTGCTATATAATCATTAATAGCGTATTGGTACATAGCTTCAAAACGCTCTTCTTCAAGAGTAAGTTTAGTAAGTTGTTCCCAATTTCTACAAATAGTGTTAACCTGTTGATAGTTATCTTTCTTAAGTAATACAAATAAACCATCTGTATTAGCTTGGATGATTCGGCATCCTACTTGTGTTAACTTTTCAGCTAACATAAGTAATAATAACTGTCCATTAATTCTAATTTTCATTACAGCTTCAGGGCTATAACAAAAATTATGTTCATTTTGTAAATTTCCTGATAAACCATTTAGAGCTAACTTTAATGTCTCATTCTTTACCTTATCTCCATTATGTTTTGCTTCTATTCTCTCATTTTTAATTTGAGAATATACTTCTAGAAATTCAGGTCCTAAATGTTTAGGATAGAACCCATATTCAATTAACATACTTGGGTATAGAGATGCGACATCGATGTCTATAAGTATTTCATCTTCCTTAGGAATAATTATTTCAGGATCATTCTTAGAATGAATTCCTCCTACTCCTACAGTATAACGTAAGCCTGCAAATACAAAGTTATTTTCATATCCTTTTCTACCTGGAGATACTATCTGATCTTTCATATCTTCTAGTACTCTATTTAGAATAGGACTATCATACTTAATAAACGGTAATATTACATCCTTTAAAGGAATATAATCCATTGGAGACCTTAAGTCTTTAATATCCCACCAAGTTAAACCTGTTTTTTCAAGATATTTCTGAGTTAAAATCTTCATTCCAATATTTACACCATCTTTACTAAGTACTCTTACTCCATATTCGTCTTCAATAGCTATACGTAAATCAACTGCATCTTTGCATCTATTTAATAATTCTGAAGTAGATTCAATATCATTGATATTATAATCTATCATAGAGTCAAAATCTTCTAAAGGAAGCGGTTTAGTCCAATCACATACAAATTCCTGTACATTAGGATATTGCATTGTTACTTGGATTTCCTTTAAACCTACTCTAAGCTTATTAGAATATAACATAGTAAGAATATCAAAAGTATCAAACCATATTTGATACTTCCAATGTTTCCATGCATCTATATTATCTTCTTTAGAAGTAGTAATAGTCTTACTTAAGTTGAATATAGAACTACAAATAGTAAATACATTGTGATTCATTAAAGTATCCTCATATTCAATTATATAATTGATTATTGGATTATCATAATGCAGATTATTATAACCACAGAATATAATATTAGATTCTATTTGTCTAGTTGTAGTATAATATTCTCCCCAAGTAATATACTTATTTACCTGTTTAAAGAATTTAACTAATTCTCTTAGTTGATTTTTTCTTTCTGATATTTCAAATTTATAAATAGTATTTGTTTCTGTGTCTTTTACAGAACAATGAAAGATGTTTTGAAATACTTCGATATCGAATACAAATACCGCTTTTCCACGTATTTGCATATTATTAAAGTTTAGTTAGTGATCCTATTGCGACTCGAACGCAAAACCTACAGATTAGAAGTCTGTTGCTCTATCCAATTGAGCTATAGGACCGAAGACGCTATTCAGCGTCTAATTTTTGTAATTCTTCTAAAAAGATAGGCATTCTGCTATCTTCATAAAAACAATCACATGGTGTTCCAGATAATTTATCTGTTGATTTAGGGAACAAATCATAAGAAGCGCAAAACAGAGCTTGTCCTTCTCTAATTTCAGTGTTCTTTTTAATATACGTATCAGCTTTCTTTTTGATATGTATAACATCTAATTTATCAATTTTTCTCATTATGCTGCACTTTTAATAGTTTCTTTATTTTTAAAGATACAATAACGATAATTCGTTGGAACACCGGTTCCTTTTAGTTCATATCGAGACTTTTCCCAAATTTCGATACCACAATAATCTCGCATAGTTTTACTAAATGTATTATTTAGCTCTTCTCCGTCTTTACGGAGTTCTTCTAATGTTTTACGAGATGGATTTATACTAAAATCATATGGTAAACCTTTACTGTTCTTTCTTTGTATAATAAGCAAATTAGGATATTCACCTTTAATTCTCTGCTTACTTACTAAAGTACGTACTTTTTTGTTAAACATAATATTGTTAATTTTATCCTCATGTGCTGCTTTTTCTGCTTGCTTCTTAAAGATATTATTTATCTTTCCATATAGGTTAGATACTAACTTATCATGTTTATCACTATATTTAGCATTATTGAATCTTTCCTCTTTTTGCTCCTTTGTAAGAGCAAAATTTTTTGCTGGTAAAGATTCAAACGTTAAATCACTTAATTTAGGATGACGGTATGTTGTACAAGTACGTAAATTTCCTTTACTATCCTTATAAGTAGTTGTAATTGCAATCTTCATCGCTCTATTAATTTCTTTAGAAGATTTACCATTTTCTGTCCAGTAATTGATATACTTATTATTTTTCTGTTGATCAGTCTTATTCATAATGTTATTGTTTTTAAAGATTAAAAAATAAGGAATAGATGCCTCCGACACACCTCACATTCGGCGTATTACCGTCGATTGTTACTTATCTATTCCTTTAAGATTACTTTATTATTTTTTCAAATTTTAAAAATATGATTTCTTATGCTGCTAAGAATAAAGGAATTTCTTCCTCATTCAAATCAGTATTGTCATTAAATTCTGCGATTTTCTTTCGTAATTCATTTAATGGTAACGAGCATTCATTCTTTTTAGCACGTAAATAGTTATATGTAAGTTCCTCATTTACTGCTAAACCTTTTTTCCCTCGTTTAGCCTTAAGTACAGGATTAATTGTATGATGTTTCATCATTTCATCTAACTTAACCATATACTCATTTAAAGCAGATAGTTTATAGATATTAATAATATTTGCATCACTAGATAAATCCTTTAACTTAATACCCATATTTGCACACTGAATACGTAATTTAACAATTACTAATTCATCATATGTTGCTCTAATATGAATTAATAGAGATTTTAGGTCATAATTGCGTGTTAAACCTTTTTTAAGTACATTTTCTGTTGCTATAATTTTCCAATAACGAGAAATTTCATTAGTTAATTTATCACGCTTATCGATTAACATGTTCGGCTTAATAGTTTTTGTAATTGATCTCATATATAGTTGATATTATTTTAGTTAATACTTGATTTAAATATCGTATATTAGAAATCGCTTACCTGTGTAGCCAAGGAGGGAATCGAACCCTCAAGACCATTTCTGATCATCGGATTTTAAGTCCGACGCGTTTACCAATTTCGCCACAAGGCCATAAAACCAAGATACCCGACCCATCGTCTTGGGCTCTACGGTTTTATATATAAATGTTTAACGTTTTCATTCTCTATATAACTATAGTAAGTAGATATTTACATCTAATCTACTAACTCAGTTATACTTTGTACTACTTTATTAAACAAATCTATTCAATCCAAAGTATGAATAAGCGTCCATCTGCTAATACTTATTCATGAATAATTAATCTTCTTCTAGACGTACTCCAATTGGAATTTGTCCTCCTCCAAGGTCAAGATATGCAATACCTTCACCTCGGAAACGTTTTTTTCGACCACAATCATTTTTTTGCTGTTGCTGTGGGTTCTCATCTATCAGCTGTAGGATACTCAATTTGTAGTCACCTTCTGTTACACCTAGAAAAGCATACATAACAAATCGATCAATAACAAAATCATACTGTTGCTTATTAATAGCATTAGTAATAATTTCTTCTGTCAGAATTCGTGGTAAATTACTGTCTTTTGGTAAATACCGTGAAAATGCATTAAGCATTTTAAAACACAAATCTGTAAAAGACAGAGTTGTGTAATCTCGAAAAATTTTATTCCACCAATGTTTTGGAGTTCTACCAAATGTTACCGACCCATCGTCATTGATAACAATTGATTCTGGAATCTCATTATTCAAAAGAACAATGCTACTAATACGATTATCTTTTAATAAAAGCTTTAGTAAGTCTTCTCGAGATTTGGAGATTAGTCTTACTTTTGACATAGCTCAAATACGATTTATTTCGTAATAGGAGTGCCAAGCTCAGTATAATACTTATCACACTCCGTCAAATGAATGTCATTAAGATCGCTTAACAACTTAGCCTGGTTAAGCATATCTTCTGCAATAGCCTCAGCTTTTGCTTTCTCTAGAGCATTCAGCTTATTAACCTGCTCAGTAAGAGAAATCAAATCATCAAACAAAATTGGTTCCCGTCCAAGAGAAGAATTCTTCTCATTATTTTCTACTGCTTCAGTGATAGTTTCCATAGTAACTTCACGGAATTTAGCAGGTCCAATCTTAAACTGCAGAGTTGGATTGTTGTTTAACTCCACTACAAGAGTAGTCTTATCAGGAAGTGGAACTAACCGCACACCGAAGATATTAGTACCTTCAATAATGTACTTCATGATTGGTTTCATTGTCAAAGTTGGATCACCGTCCCGTTTACGGTCATTGAACATAAGATCTGCTGGCTCCCGCCGAACAACAAAAATCTTTTTACCAATTAAGTTCCAAGATTCAAGAATAGCTCTGTTTTTACCGATCAATTCAGGATTGATCACTGCATTCATTTCGTTCATATTTATTTCTCCTTTTTGATTTTAAGATTGATTTCTTTAACGAGAAATTAATCAGTTAATAAATAAAATTAAAAATTAATGTATTACCTTTTATTCTAACCTTATCCTGTACCTAAAGGATACGCTTTAAAAAGCTTTGAATGAGGTTAATCAATCTCAATGATGCATATGGTAATACAACGTTGGTTAAGATTCTGATAAATTTTGTTAGTACTGTAAAAAAGTCAAAGTATAATAAAACTCATTACTAGAACGTAGTGATATTTCACTACTCGGCATTCCCCGTAGGACTTTACTTATTAGACAGATAAGTCAGCCGTTCTTCACTTATTTATTTCTACTTTTTTAAAACATAATATTTTCTGCTAATATCTGTTAATATTTGCAATTTTGGGTTTCGAGATTGTACTTAAAGAGGACTCGTAACACCTACCGTTTCCCTTTGTTTGCCGTACTCTACAACGCGATTTGATGCAAAGATGTAGAGAGCTCCATCATCAATAGTACGATACTATCTACGGGCATATAAGCTATTACAACATTCTTATCTTAAATAGACTTGGCGAATGAGGGTCGTTTCTGTTGAGAAACGTTACTAAAACTACTAATACAAAAGCTGCTGATGTTTCGCAGCACCCACTTTTGGACATTTCACTTCTGACATTGCGATAAATCTCAGGTTACTATCTTCTACTCATGGTATTTCCAACCATTCAACAAACGTTTTAGTACACTCTAATGAGAAGCGTACCAGCCGTCTCAGCGATCTCCTTAGCTAATGTGTTGCGCACATTAGTTTACAGAATTTCATGTAGCAAGTTACTTCAATAGCGGGGTGGCTCATACTTTGTCAAGGTACTACCATTGAACTTCCCTATTGTTTTAAAAATTAAACATGTTTACACTCTCCTTATTTGTTTTAGCTGTTCGTTTCAGCGTAGGCACTCATTGATTAGACTTACTAAAGTATATAACATCTTATATAACATTAACTAACCAAGGCAATACGTAGATTACTTCCATTCTACTTCGTGTCGGCCTCTTAAGACGCATTGTAAGATCCTGCTCTATGCTGGAGTGCATAGCTCTTACCTAATTATTTCTAGCGAATCTTGGTTAAAGATACCTCACTTACTTTGTCTGAGTTTTATGGGTGGGCTCAGTTCCACCTTCCTTTGTTTCCCATGAATATACTTATATTGATCATATATTCAACCACTAATAGTCTTTTCGCGGACTTCAAGCGCTAGTTAGTTTATTACTCGGTGCAAAGCACACTAAGCTTTATAGTGACATTACTAACAAGTCACTTTATAATATAATAACCTAAACCTCATTATGCTTATTTCTAAACACTATAGTAATTGCAACTATATTATGAAATCTCTTAAGCTGTAAGACACGCAATTTACTTTCCATAGGGATTTCTCCCAAACAGCTAACTCTAACGTTCACTGTATTGCGTAAGGGTTTTGCACCCAATCCGGTTAATCTGTCATATAACTCTAATACAAAAAGATATTATACGGATCATAGCCACTCAGCCATGTCTTAATTAATTTCTGCTCATTATTATATTATCCTCCTCCTTCATATATACCATATCCAAGTACTAATCTTGCTATCGATTTTCCCGATTCCCAATTGAATTTTACACTTCTATACAACAGAAGATCTTTAGATATAATATAGAACACTAAGGCAATATTCTTTAGGCTCGTACACACTTAAGTAGTGGGCCAAGGGGGTTTTGGAGACACCCTAGAATGCTAGTCGATTCTCAGTTAAGATGACAACGTATAAACAGCACGTGTTCACATTCCTTCGTGATTTCACCAGTGATATTGGTCAACGAATGTGTATAGAGGTGAACGATACCCCTTGCTTTGTTTAGATGCGATAGCTGCTCCTTCCACATCTGCGTCTTTTAGCCACCAGTACGGTTCTCGCTTATGGGTTATGCACGCTCTCCCATTTTCCTGTTGCTTCTTCAGTTATAGAGTAATTTTATAACACAACAAGTTATCATACTATAGTATAAATAAAAGTGTTAGCTTTTATTTAATACATTTCAGTATCCTGTATTACTCACATTACACGGCTTAGTTAGGCTCAAATAATGAATATTTATACTTATAGCTCTTGTATACCGCTTGTATAGTTCTAGTAGCGGTCTGCGTTTCTCTTCGGCAGTTACCAATTTTTCACTGGCAGTTCTTTATTAATCGGCTTTAAACGATTAAAAAATTTGCTTCTATAGGCAATATCTTCAGGTAAATATACTACCTTTTCTACTACCTTGGTTATATACTCTGGACGTGTCTCAACGTCCGTTTTAATTGTCACAGTAGTATTATCAACATTCCCATTAAATAATACAGTCTTTTCCTGCAAGTCAATGTTGATAGATTTCTCTTCATTCAAACCTAGTACGTCTACTGGCATTTTAGGTACGTCTACCCAACGAATTCGAGTTTCTTCAGCATTTGCAGTTTGAGACGGAGAATTAGGATCAAATCCTATGAATCCTCCTAAACACACCATTATTAGTGTGATTAACATATTAAAACGCTTCATATTGATTACTTTTTAGCCTCAGCGTATGCTGACTTGTCTACATATGAAGACAAACGCATAATTGGCTTAGCATAATATTGAACAAGTTCTTTTAACTTGTCTTTTAGGATATTCTCAGAATCTCCATATGCTGCAATAAGCGTTTTACGGATAGAATTTGGATGAACAATCATGTCAAGTTGACTATCTGGAACCTTTACAGCAACGTCTTCAACATTACCCTTTAAGATAGCATCGATTACATTTCCTGCATTTGCTGCTAAAATCTGACGATTCACTACAGTAAGTTCTCCGTCATAAGTCGGCTTTCCATGAGATGAACCACCCTTCTCGTTCCAATCATCAACTTTCTTCTTAGAAGCAGCAGACATAAGTACTGCGGTCAATTCTGCAACTTCTTGTTCACTCAATGTAGGACACCAAGCTTTCAATAATGCATGAGCTCCAAGAATACTATGCTCAGCTCCCATCTTACCATTAACCATACCACGTAGGCAGTTAATCATAGTAGCTTCAGTACCCTTGTGAAGGATATTTGCAAAGATAACAGATTTCTTCTCTTCAGCAGCAAATGAGAATGCTTTACGTGCCCATTCAATACCACTCAAGAGATTACCTCCAATTCCACCCTTATTAGTTTGAGCAAAGATTGTACGCAATGCTTCTAGCTTCTCTTTTTCAGGAAGTTCAGGACTTGGTTCCGGTATAGGTTTTTCCTTAGCCTTATTGTCCTGTGCAGCAGTCTTACGAGTTTCAGTTGGAATTTCTTCAAACTGAAGCAGCAATTGACCATCATCCTGAGCAGTAGTCTTTACTTTAACTCCAAGATAATTCGTAAGAACATTTTCTGCTTGTTCACGCATATGTGGTTTAATGCGTACTCCTAGATTCTCAAAGTCTTCCTCTAGCTGAGTAAAATACTGAAGCAAAGCAACTCCAGTCATTACATCAAATTGCTTTTTAGCAGTCTGTCGAATACTACTAGGAGTATCCGGATTATTTACATACTCCTGATATACCATCTTTGCAAGGTCAATTGCATGATTCTTGTCAATACGGTCTGTAGAACCTCCAGCTGAAGAAAGTGCAGCACCTAAAGATGTCACTTTTGGTGCATTTACTACTGGAGTAGTATGCTTAGGTTCTTCAGTACTAGTCTCTTCAACTACTTCTGGATCGATTACCTCTCCATTTGGACTAGTAATTTCCTCCTTTTTCTCTTCTACAGGAGTAGGAGTAGGCTCTTCAACCTTAGTTTCCTCTGCTTTTGGCGCTTCAACTGCAGCTTCTGCTGCTTGAGTCTTCACTTTTTCCTCTGCAGTCTTAGTTTGTTTCTTTGCAGTTTTAATTGCATTCTTATTATTCTTTGCCATTTTGATAATGATGCGCTCCTTACGCGTAAATTAGATTAAATACTTGTAGATATATATAAATAATATTGAGAGTAATGTACTCTCATGAATCATCTATATAACTACTTTTCACTCTCTGTTTTGTAGGTACTCCTTCTGCTTCAATTTCTACACTGTCACGCTCTACTATTTCCTTACTTGCACAATCTGGAATAGCAACAGTATCCTCCAATACAAAAGGAGAAATACTACTGTGCATGGGAGTAGATTCTGTAGAAACTACTGCAGTTTTCTCAGAAGTAATGTCATCATTAGTAATATCTACCAACTCTTTTACTCCTGCACCTACAAGCAAGCTTATCAGCATGATGGCCATTAATTTGCCGAAAGCTTTGGCATCCTTCATTACTATAGAAGCAATGAATCCAATTACTACTGCAAGACACAGTAGACCAAATGAATTTGCCATAATTTGTAAGTATTAGTTAATATTTGTTAAACATCTCTCTCAGTCTTTGTCTTGCTTTATTCAAACACGTCTTTACAGTCGCTTCTGGAATAGCAAGCTCTTCTGAAATTTGTTGATAGGATTTCCCATCTAACCGAGCATAAATTAAATCCCTATATTTCTTCTTAAGACGAGGTATACAATCCATAACAATGTTTATATTCTGTTGAAATATAAGATTATCTTCTGGACTATGTTCTAATCCATTTAATTGAATTGTAGAGTCTTCTTCATCAATATAGTTATTTAATTGCTCTTTTTTGTTCCTTCTTATATAATCTATTGCAGTATTAACTGTAATAGTTTTTAACCACATCTCAAATGATAAGTGATGTGTATAAGATTTAAGCTTTAAATATACTTTAGTAAATACTTGGGATGTTATATCATCTGCTGCATCTGCGTTGTTTACCACTTTAAAAGCAGTATACCAAACAGTCTTTTTATAGGTATTATAAAGCGTACTAAAAGCTCTTTCGGAACCATCTCTAGCTTGCTCTACAAGAAGCTTTTCTTCTTCTTTCATAGTTCGCTAGATTTTAGTGGACTAAAGCCAACCCAATGACTTTAATCCTTATTCAGTAATTAAAATGGTAAAACATATTCTAGATACCATCTGTGTAGTATCTTTTTTCTCTCCCAGTAAAGTTCTTTTATCCAATTAGCCCAGAGAATTCTATCATCTGAACTAAGACATTTGAGATTCATAATCATACTATTTGCTATTCTTAACTGAACTAACTCAGTTTTAGTTTGTTGCATTTCTGCATGGCTGACAGCAAATACCATAATTTTGTCTTGGATTCTTTGTGCTATTGTATTAAGCATAGGATATTCTATTCTTTTATATATACTATCAGGTAATCCACTAAAGATTGCACCATCACTAGATTCATCTTTTAGAAAATTATAATACTGATTACCTATTTTAGTTCTTCCAGTACAATATTCCTTTCCATTAAGCTTAAATGGAGTAACCGCATCTTTAGTAGTTAAAGATATAACTGTACCAGGATAGAAAGAATATTCTTTCTTAATATTTTTTTGTAAATACTCAAATGCTTTCATAATACTTTACATAATACCACGTAAACGAAGTCTTGTTTGAATTTGTTGAATGATAAGATCAGCTTGAGATATGCTAAATCCTGCACTGATAATCATTACTTGAGCTTTAACATTATATTGTTCTGGGTACATTTTAGTAAAGCTAATATATTTATTAACCCACTCATCAAATTGCTCATTTGTAAACTCAATAGACTTCTTCTCGGTAGTCTTTAATCCATTTTCATTCTTAATAGAACTACTTACAGATGGGAGATCAAAGATATAGTTCTTTGGATTACATACTATATCCTGCAATTCAGGATCATCTTCTTTTAAGACAGTAACTGTACCATCTTTCTCCATATCGTTCAATAGAACGCCACTAATTACTCGTAAATAAGGATATTCACCAGCAACTCTTACTAAAACACTTGTGTTTTTTCCATTGGCTATATATAAGCCAGCTCTTTTAAGTTCTAACATTTATACCTCCTTTTTAAAGAATTTGTCTGCAACAATTTTAGCATCAGATAATGATAAATTATACTGATCTTTTACTCTTGAAAGAAAATCCATTTTAGATGTAGACTTTTCTGCAAGTTTTTCGATTTCTTGTTTTACTCCTGGATCATTAAACTTAACCCAAGGAATGATTTCAATTTTATTCATCGTATTTGCTCTTTATATATTTCTATTTCTAATTCAATTTTCTTCCAAAAATGATATCCTTCTGAAGTATTTATAGCATCAATACAATCTAAAATTCCTCGACTAAATTTAAATCGAATTCTTTCAATTGCTTTTCTATGATACTTATTATTTCTCCAGTAAGTTGGTACGCAAAATTCATACATATAATCTATGAACTTTGTTAGAACTTTGTTCTTTCTAAGAACATAATCCCACTCAGGTGGAATTAAATCATTGATTGCTTTCTTTACACTCATACTTTACATCTGTTTGAGGTCCATAAAAAGAATGTTCGTAATTTGTATCTTTTATTACTAATATAGCATATTTAGTAGAGTTTCTAGTCATCCTTATAGCTTCTTTTATAGAATAATTTCTAGTCCAAGACTCTATACGATCTAACATTTTTAGAACACTAGTAAGATACAAAATAGAAAAGTTTCTTTTTGTTGCTTTAATTTGCTTTACTGTTCTCATAATTTTGATAATTATTTACTACTATTACCTTTTAATAGGTCTTTATAGTAATGTTTAACTGCTGTAAGTACTTCTTTAAATTCAACTATATTATCTATTATCCCACAATATTTTATATCTCCAGCAAAAGGAATAGGATATAAAGCACAGAAATAATAGGAATTTAAAAATAATCTACTACTTTTAATTCTAGTTGTAAGTCCAATTGTAGGATCAGAAGTAATAGGTATAACCCATATAGTATTGAAATCGATATCTATACTTACCACAATCGCATAATGAACTGTTGGACCAATAATCGTACGTACAATATCATACTTTTGTAAAGTAGTATATACTTCAGTAGCATTTAATTTAGTAGCAGGTATATCTATTATTTTTCTATACTCTGTTAATTGTAATTTAGTAGCTACTTTTTCTAATGCATCTTCGTCTGGTATTACACTATTATTTATAATACTACTTAGTGTATTACGTAAATTTTTATTATCAGTTTTACTATCCATAAATTAAATTGATTTTAATTAGTAGTAAGGGGAGGACTCGAACCTCCGATACCAGCTTTTGATATTATCTCACCGCTCTACCATCTGAGTACTATCCTTACTCCAGCTTTCTACGACATTAGCTTAGCCGTTTTGAACTTACGCCGCAATACGGCTATAGTTCATAATATAACTTGTATTGCCAGTTATCTGCTTATTGACCTATTCTACTTCACACTGTCGCTGTCAAATTCATTCAGCCCCCAGTAGTAAGTAGATATTTACATCTAACCTACCCACTATGCATTTCCTATCATTTTACTTCGAGGGAGATGCTAGCAATAGAAGTCACCTTAGACGTCATAGTGAGTGGAGCTGGAGGGGATCAAACCCTCGTCCATACGACTGATTCATAGACCTAACAGTCAATTTCTTTAATTTCTTTAAAAAACTACTATCCTATTTATTCGTATCTCTTATTCATAGGCAACCCTTTTCCTTCATCTTAGACCAATATTAGATACTGGTTGACCGTTGTATAGTCCATTGTACTCTTGCTTAGTAGCTTAGTTGTTACTAAGCTTCCATTAGGGATTTGGTTGATAATAGTAGTTCTGGGTTGACTGCACCATACTAACTTGTTTAGGGTTAATAATACATATCTCTACCATATACCTCTGGCGAAGGAGTATTAGTAGTTACTGTTGGAATCGATTCAGATTTGTCATTTCTGAATTGACATACATCACAATGTTTTTTATTACATTGCAACGGACAATCGTTCTTTAAAAGATTGTTTACTGTTGCTTTAAGCTTTTGATTACTTATCAATTTCATAATCTCTGGATTTGCGATCATAAGGCTGTAATTTAGCTCTACGCGATCTTGTTTTTTTAGTATTACCATATTTCATGGTATAATTACTATCTTTGAATGTCTTTCCCATTATGAAATCATTGATAAAGCTACACGAGCATATTCTACAATATTTTCCATTTCTTTTCTTTTAGAAAGAAATTCAAGGTCTCTATTAGTTTTAGGACCATACGATAGTACTTCAAGAATAGGTCTTTCTATTACTCCTTTTAATACAAGAGTATAAAAAGAGCTACGGAAAGCTATACTATCTGATTCTTCTCCACATACCTCGATAATCTTTTCTATAGCAATCATAAAATCGCTCTTACGAATAGATTTCTTATTTTTGTTAGTAGGTAGAAATTCATCTTCAGTATAGATAGTAGCTTTAACATCTATACCCATTATACCTTGAAGAGCAATTACACCATTTTCGATGAGTTCATCATTAACTCCATCTTTAAATCCAATAATTAAAAGTTTCATTTGTTTAAGTTTTATTGATTAAATACTATAAGTCTTCTTTATAAGTGTGAGTATGATAGTATACTCCACAATGTTTGCAGTATACTCTCTTAGTAGTGCCTTTGGCTATTTCCTTTTTAGGATCAAATTCACTACTCCATTTATGACCATCGATAATACAATCTATTTCAGCAATTGCTCTAGAGTATTTCAATGGTGATAGACATAATGCTTCATAAGCTTTTTGCCTAGCTTCTCTGCGTATTTTTCTAATACGCATTGTTCTGGTTAATTTTGATAATATTCCCATAATTTAAACGTTTAAATTGATTAATAATGACGCCTGGACACTCAGGATTTAATTAAGTTAGTGCCAACTCTTAGTTTATAGCATTTGTTATAAGACAAAGATAAACGACCACAATCGTTACTTACTATGACTCTCACTATAGTTTTAACTCATAAGCAGAAATAGCTGTCAAACTAAATCTTATTGGAGTACATGGTTTTAACGTCCGCACGATCATATATACCATTTATTCTATCAATCCCGTTTTTTACAGTTGCGCAATTAACCTGTATAAATGAGGATAAACGATAACCTTGCTGTATATACTTACGCCCCACATGCTTGTCATTTTCTGAGGACGTATACTCTATCTTCACAGACTGAGTATACTAGACTCTAATATTCATTTAAAACAGAAAGAAGGTTTGGTTTTAATTCTGAATAGAGTCATTTACAACCGTCGATATAACATGAGTTTGTATAGAGTCATCAAGATATTTTTGAGCTCTTGCTCCAGATAACACTGTATTATACGTTGATGTGTTTGATTCATATATGTAAATCATGTCTTTTATAGACAACGATGTACCATGTTGCATCAAAATATCAATTAATACTACCTTTGGCATAGCTAAAAATACACTATCAATCCTTCTATCTTCTCTCATTTGCTCTCTCATGTCGAGAATATCCTGTATTGTTGTTACAGGTTCCTCAATGATAACTTGAGGATCTTCTTGTACTTCTTCTTGGTTTACACCATTTAAGAAATTAGCAATGTTTTCACGCTCTGCGTAAATTATTGCTCCCATCATGCCTATTAAGGCAAGAGTTATTAATGATACCCAAACTATTATTCTTGGCGGTTTAGGTCTCGCCATCATTTCATTTTCCATTTTGATAATGTTTTAAAATTAGTAATTAATCTCCCCAAAACCAATCTTGGAGTAGTTCTTTAAAGTTTTCTATTATGTAATTTCCATCCTCTCTTTCTTTTATCTTCAGAGAAGTCCCGACAGCAGCATCGGAAAGGCCCAACCCAGCGCCAGAATCCAAATAGAACAAACCCGCAGATTTATTATATCCATCTTTTCTGTATAACCAAGAATAGATGTAATAATAATCGAACTTAGGTGTCCAAGGTTTATTACCATTACTAATGAAATTTAGAGCAGCTATAATTGTACTAAGCTGTTCATACAGATTCAAATGCTTATCTTTATAAGTTCTGGGTTTTCTACCTATTACTTTACAAGCATCTTTGTAAGTTTTAATTTCTTCTCTTTTCATACTTTTATTGATTAAAATATATCTGCTTTTTCTTACCAATGGTATCTCCTATAGAATAGTTATACCATAATCCAGAAGGAACAACTATATTAGTAATTCGATATCTAATATCTAGAGTATAAGGATTTTTAATAGTAAGTATATAGTCGTTTGTACTCTTATCTTTTCTCACTATTATACAATTCTTATAATTGTCTAAAAACTCTGTAGCTGTGTTAACACGTGCAACAGATAGTCTGTTAACTATCCATATGACTATAAGCACAAATATTATAGCACCTACTATAGATTTAGTAATACTATTTAAACTTCCCATGGATACTCCTCCCTATACTTAAATGCATATCTCCACCAAGCACTTTCAGCAAGAGTAGTAGATACACCAAATGTGAAATAATTTTCAAATTCATACATATCGTGTAATATAATACTTCTTTGAAATACTCCTTGTTCTATTATTCTGCTTTTAAGAATCCAAGAATAGTCATTGTTTAAGCATTCAGTTAGAAATACACTAAGTATTTTTTCCTTTATAAGGAAATGTAAGAGATTATACGACATTACTCTTAAAACTCTTAATCTTGTAAGTTTTTCTTCTTTCATATTAAATTGATTTTAATGTTAATTACTAATTATAAAAGGCATTAGTTTTCATAGGTACAAACTGGAAGATTCTTTAGACCTACTACTTAACACACTCGCCACGTGAAGGCTGCCTTAATGAGTGCAATCAGTATATCTATATTCACATATAAATATACTGACAACAGTACGCTTACTGTTATGCTTAATTAATCAATCTGTAAATTAAGAATGAACAATGATTAAATAAACAAATGGCTGATACTGTAAATCTAAGGACGAACGAACTTGGCTATATTAAACTATATGACATCTGCGACTAGGAGAAGGTAATATTGCTGTCTAATATAGTTGTTCCTGATTTTAACGTCTGCACTAATACTCGTGACACCACTACTATAAACACGAGATATAAGCCCCACAGGATTGTTAAGGATTCTCACCTTAAAGATACCTAGCTACAGGTCAGCTAGGATTTTTTGTATTACGCTACCCAGTCTTACGACGACTTGACTTGTTCATATCCCGCAATACCGCAAATACGAACTATCTTTGATTTCATCTGCACTAATATTAGATTATATAATAACATTTGCAACTATTATCATACATTGTCTAAATATAAGCCCCACAAAGTTGATACTGATTCTCACAGTATAGATGCAGTAATATTTACTGCATTAACTTATTAATAAAACACTGCTGTAGATACAATTACATTGTAAGGTTCTAATTTTTTAGTAACTTCATCTACTTCCGTTTGTAGAATAATATTGGGTAGTATACTATATTTTCCTATGCAACTATCTACATATTCTTTAGTTTGATTAAGACTAAAGTTGAATTGTTCTTTTAGTATTTTTATTATTTCTATTTTAGCCTTAGTGCTAGTTTTTTCAGGTATAAACATACTCATTCTTACTAAGTTTGTTTCATTCTCCGAGTCTTCCTTACGCTCTAATTCAGGTATATTTGTACAAGGAATAGGTGTTTCTATAAGAATAGATAGTATGTTATCAAACTGTTCTTTTGAACATACTTTAGATGTTGCATCTATTAAACTACCTATAGATAATTTCTCATCATCGATGAGCTTATCTATTATATACTGTTGAATACAATCTATTTTCTTCATAATTTGATATTATTTCTTTTTTAATATTTTAATATTTTCAGCACTGTCCATTAATATGCAAAATATAGCAATTGGCCAGATAATTACTAAAAATGGGCATATTAATATATCTCTTAGGGTTATCTCTTCACCTTTATTATAAAGATAGATTAGACATACAATATCAAATAGTATACCTAAAAGAATATAAATATAAAATATTTTTGTTTCCATATAATTGATTTATTTGTTAGTTAATGCAATAAAAATAATAGAGTAAGCGCATTAATATAGTTATGGAAAACACCACTATAAGCTATGCTAAGAGCTGTCTGATATAAGACCTCATTTTCTCTTACTCTATTAAAAAATACTTTAGTTCTAACGCCTCTGCGCCTTCATACTACGTTTCTGGAACGTCGTAACGCCCTAATTAAGGAGATATACATCATACACGAGTTTTCATATATCATTGTGTTGATATAATAGTTAGATACTAAAGTATCAACACTTATTGTTCAGTTAGTGTCAGACTGTTAAGCACCTCATTAAGCCTATCGAGGTATAGCTAATTGTCTTCGCTCTGCTTACTTCGAGCTTGGTTGCTGTCTCTAAAAGATGTGCACCAGTTGGAACCTACAACTGCATCTACCACGTGGATTCATAATCGGTCTTTACTTGTGCATAGTAAATAGGATTATGTTTTTCTTGACTCTGCATCTTTATTCCTAACTGTTTGTGCTATAGCAAGGAATTATTATCCAGGCTTGTCACTGGTTTTCTAGCTGCATTAAGAAGAGAAGTATAATAATATAGTCCTTAGCGCTACCTAAGTCTTTATAAGGGCATACCTAACTTATATTATTATATTTTAACGTGGTTAAATTATGTTTCACAACATATGAGGATAATTTGCATTTCATAGAATAATTACTTTGCGAATAAATCTGTATATCTTAGTTGAATAACCATATAGATAGATATAATACTATCATTGTGATTATTACTGATAACATACCTAATTCTGTGTCTCTATCCATATGATTATTTATTTAGTTAATGATTAAATTGCATTTTACACCTAAAACTTATATCTTTATAGCTGCATACTGTTATAGCGCTGAGTTATTAACTCTAAGTACGTCTTTTCATCCATGTAGGAACTATAACTTCTTCTGTAAGCCTTACGCTAATATAAGAAACTGGTGCCCTCAATGTCTTGGGAAGTTATTGAGTTTTTTAGTAAGTTACTTATCAGAGGCCGTCCACTCCTGAATTCTAGTCAGGTAGGTGTGATAAAATACTTACTTTTGTTCTCTTACTCATCATCTAATCTTAAAGTAAGATATAGAATGTGAAATACATTAAAGACGAGATAAAAGATTAAACCATTAATCTCTCCTATAGCAAAATAACAAAATAGGAAAGATACAATGTTCAATAGTCCGTGTATTAATGAATACATAGGCAAAGTTGTTATGTTGATAATAAATGTTGATTTGCAAAGCAAGCAAAGTCTACATAATCTGTAGACCGTGCTTGTCGGATAGAACCGCCATATATTAAGCGATTACTTCGGTAATGTCGGTTGCGGTTTCGCATGGAATATAAGCGCCTGATTCAAGTCCCCTTTCAAAAGTCCTTTTGCATAAGGCATCAGCATTTCCACCGTTTTCGGCGCATGTACCGTCAGCATTTTCAAACAGTGTTAAATTAACACTTTTAAACACTTTCGGTATGTACTTTGTTTTAGTCACTTCGATGGTTTTGCCATTACGAACAACCTTTTCCGTTACTTCCTCCTCCGTTTCATAGACACCAGTAACAGAGCCTTCTTTGCGAATGTAAAACTCCGTACCCGTTGCCCAAGATACCGACATTAACCGTATTGGCGCACCCTTAACTACTTTTCCGTCCTTGTCCACCTCATAGAGTTTTTCTAATTGCTCTACTTGCTTGTCCGTTGATGGAAATAGTGTCTTTGTAAAGTTAAAACGCCTTGACATCATAGCAAACGGATTAATACAGCCGTCCTCATCTACTACGTTTGCGCTCTCATCACCTTCGACACCCGTTGCTTTAATAATAAAGTACGGCATTTCGTTTTCTCTCTCTACTTTAACAAAGCTTGTTACATTACATTTCATAACTACACAATTTTAAGAATTACACAATACACGATAAAAGGGAACGCCAATACCGAAACAGTACTGGGTGTTCCCTGCCGATACTTAATAGAGGGGAGTGAATCTTTGCTGTTTCGCACACGCGGGGGTATTTTATATTTTTTTAATTCCACACACGCACCACC
>URRU01000006.1 GCA_900550335.1 uncultured Clostridium sp.
AATAACTCTATTAAAACTAAGCGCTTCTTCACATTTTATTAATTTAAAAATTTATTTGTATTCTATTTTGTTAAGATCACATATAGTTAGCATTGTATCTGATATGTTCTTTAACATATTTAATCTGTTGTTTCTAACATTATCATCTTTATCCATTACCATTACATTGTCAAACATATTGTCAACTGCTGGTTTTAATGTAGCAAATGAATCAAGTGCTTTTCCGTAATCTTTGTTAGCAAGATGTACTTTAACTTCTTCTTTAACTGATTTGAATGCTTCATATAATTCTTTTTCTGGAGCTTCAACTAATAAAGCTTCATCAACATTTATACCTTCTGCTTTTTCAGCTAAAGTAGAAACTCTGTTAAATGCAGTAAGCATTTCAACTAATTCATCTTTATTTATCCATTCGTTAAGTTCTAATGCTCTATGATGCATATCTGCTATATCATTTATATCAGCATTTAATATTGCTTCAACAACATCGTATCTTATTCCCATATCTTTGAATAAGTTTTTAATTCTTTCTGAGCAGAAGTCTAACATCTGACCAACTACTTCTTCTTTGTTGAATTCTAATTCTGTGTAGTTATCTAATGCAGCTTCAGATATTTCTTTTATATCTATAGTTATTTTGTTTTCCATTAGTATATTTAATATACCTAGAGCCTGTCTTCTTAGAGCAAATGGGTCCTGAGATCCTGTTGGCTGTATACCTATTGCAAAGAAACCAGCTATTGAGTCTAGTTTATCTGCTATAGATACTACTGAACCTTCTAATGAAGCTGGAACTTCTGCACCAGCTGCTATTGGCATATAGTGTTCATATATAGCCTGTGATACTGCTGGATTCTCTCCTTCAAGTTTAGAGTATTCCATACCCATATATCCCTGAAGTTCATCAAATTCGAATACCATATTTGTAACAAGGTCAGCCTTACAAAGTTTAGCTGCTCTTACTATATCAGCTTTTTTATCTACACATCCTAAAGAATCTGCTATTACAGCTGAAAGTTTTGTTATTCTTTCTGATTTATCGTATATTGTTCCTAATTTTTCCTGGAATACAACAGTTTTTAATTTTTCTTTATAAGATTCTAAGTTTTTCTTAGTATCTTCTCTGTAGAAGAATAATGCATCTGCTAGTCTAGCTTCAAGAACTTTTTCATTACCAGCTTTTACATTTTCTATACCGAAGCTGTCACCATTTCTAACGGCTATAAAGTTTGGAAGAAGATTTCCATTAGCATCTTCTACTGGGAAATATCTCTGATGATCCTGCATTGGAGTTATTACAACTCTCTTAGGAAGTTTTAAATATTCTTTATCGAATTCTCCGTAGAATGCAGTTGGATATTCAACTATGCAAGTTACTTCATCTAATAGGTCTGGATCCATTATTACTTTACCACCTAAAGATTCAGCTACTTTGTTAGCCTGTTCAACTATCATAGCTTTTCTTTCTGCCTGATCAAGTATTACATAGTTTTCTCTTAATTTAGCTTTGTAATCTTCTACTGAATTTACAACTATTTCTTTAGATCCTAAGAATCTATGTCCTTTAGTTACATTAGAAGCTACTATTCCTTCAAGGTCTACTGGAAGTACTTCATCATTAAGAAGTGCTACTAACCATCTTATAGGTCTAACAAATCTTATATCTTTTCCTGCCCAATGCATTGCTTTAGGGAATACTACTGATTTTACAGCTAGTGGAAGTATTTCTTTTAATACTTCTGCTGTTTCAGCACCATTTTCTCTTATTGTAGCGAATAAATATTCATCTTTTCCTACTTCTTTGAAGTATATATCTTCCGGATTTAATCCTTTACTTCTCATGAATCCCTGAGCTGGTTTAGTAAAGTTACCATCAGCATCTAATGATATTTTTTTAGAAGGTCCTTTTACTTCTTCTTCTAAATCTTCCTGTCTTTCTGCTAATCCATTTATTATGAAAGTTAATCTTCTTGGAGTTGCGAAAGTTTCTATATTGTCAAATTTAACTCTTTTTTCATTAAGCATTTTTGCAGTACTTTCTTTTATCTGTTTTAAAGTACTAGCAACGAATCTTGATGGCATTTCTTCAACGCCTACTTCAAATAAAAGGTAGTTATTCATTATTTGTCACCATCCTTTTTTAATAGAGGGAATCCCATTTCTTCTCTCTGTTTTATATATGTTTCGGCTACTACTTTTGCCATATTTCTTACTCTACCTATAAATGCAGCTCTCTGACTTACACCAATTGCTCCTCTTGCATCAAGAGTGTTGAAAGTATGAGAACATTTTAATACGTAATCATAAGAAGGTATAACAAGGCCTTTATCCATTAATTTTAATGCTTCTTTTTCGTATTCATCGAATAAGTGGAATAATAATTCTGTATTACATTCATCAAATGAGTAAACAGAGTTTTCATATTCCTGTTTCTGGAATACATCGCCGTAAGTTAATTCATCATTCCATTTTAAGTCATATACACTATCTACATCCTGTATGTACATAGCTATTCTTTCAAGACCGTAAGTTATCTCTCCTGTTTCTAATTCACATTCCTGATTACCTACCTGCTGGAAATATGTAAACTGAGTGATTTCCATTCCATCAAGCCAAACTTCCCAGCCTAGCCCCCAAGCACCTACAGTAGCTCCTTCCCAGTTATCTTCAACAAATCTTATATCGTGTTCTAATGGGTTTATACCTATTTCTTTTAAACTATCTAAATATAAGTCCTGTATATCATCTGGTGATGGTTTTAATATAACCTGGAACTGATGATGCTGATATAATCTGTTTGGGTTTTCTCCGTATCTACCATCTGCTGGTCTTCTTGATGGTTCAACGTAGCATACTTTCCATGGTTCTGGACCAAGTGATCTTAAGAAAGTATTTGGATTCATTGTTCCTGCACCTTTTTCAACATCATAAGGCTGTGTAATGATACATCCTTGCTTAGACCAATATCTCTGTAAAGCAAGAATCATCTCCTGAAAATTCATAAAAATCCCTCCTAAATATTATAGCCTTCCGTTTACACGAAAGGCTACTTTGCAATACTTTATATGTTTTAAATACCAATTACCTTATAATCGATATTAAATAAACTTTATCAGTAAAAACTAATCTTTTTTAAATCTGCTATTCAGCATTTTCGTCTTTTTCACATTCATTTATTAAATCATCTGTTATATCTTTATCGTCTGTATCTTCTTTTTTCTTTACAACTGTTTCTTTTAAATCCTTAGCTGTATTAACAAACATATCTTTTAATACTATTGCTTTTTCTTCATTAAGTTCTCCTAAATCAACAGTTTCTCCATCTGCTTCATTCTGTATTTTTATTCTATATTTAGATAATACAGCAGCTGATAGTCCAAGAATTGTAAGAAGAGGCATCATAGCTATTCCTATTACACCAACTGTAAATGGAATATTCATTATTATTTTGCCTTCTTTTTCAACGACTACTCTTACTCTGTTACTTTTAGCAAATAATTCTTTTAACTGAGCTTTAAGCTCTTCTACATCTTTGCCTATTTTTTCTTCTGTGCTTTTTCTAACTTCCTCAGCGTCTTCTTTACTTTTTTCAAAGAAATCTTCAACTTTTTTCTTTGCTTTTATTGCTCCTGAATTTTCTTCAAGGTAGATTATAGCCTCTAGGATATCTCCATCAGAATGAACAAGTGCCTCTTTTACTTCTTTGTAACTAGCTGATGGCACTCTTTCCATTACTTTATCCACCATTTCAATTGTTATACTGCTCATAATATCAGCTCCTTTTTAAAACTTATGTAAATCATCTAAGATGTTTAGAGATTTCATATTTAAATTACTTACATATGCTGTTAAGTACTGTTTCATTAATTTTGAAAGTTCCTTAGTCAGCACTTTATTGACTTGTGCCTTGCTGACAGTCTCTATTTCATTTGTCAGTATATAATTCATAAGCTTTCTCGTTGTTATATCAAGTCTTATATTTCCCGAGAAATTTTCTGCACATCTTTTACAAAGCATTCCACCTTCTTCTATATTGAATATAGCCCTTTGATCCGATTCATCTCCACATACAGAACATCTATCGGTAATAGGTCTAAATCCCATACAATCAGAAAACTTCAATTCAAAAGCTGCTGTTATAAACTCTTTATCAACATCCTTTTGAGACAGAAGATACATCGTTTTAACTATTAAATTGAATAATTTCGGATTTGTCTGGTTTTCTAAAAGAGAATTTTCAACTAATCTAGATATATAGGATGCATAAGAAAATGCATCTATATCATAGGATATATCATAAAAACTTTTTATTATCTCACTCTGAGATACTCTATACATTCCTCTTTGTTTTTTTAATGTAAAATTGCTATATGCAAAAAGTTGTGCTGAAGGAAGTAGTGCCGACTTATTTCTTTTGGCACCTTTGGCTATTGCTGATACTTTTCCTAAATTTCTAGTAAAAATAGTAAGTATCACATCATTTTCAGAGTATCTGGATGTTCTAAGAACTATCCCCTGTGTGTTGAATATAACCAAATTTATCAATCCTTTTTATTATATTAATTATACTATATTTTCATTAAGTTTTATATATTTATATTATCATAATCTTTAATTTATTATCCTATCATCTGTGAAAGTAGTATACTAGATGTTAAATAATAAGCTCCTATTCCAATTATATCTAAAATTGTAGATATAACCGGAGCAGATATTGTAGCTGGGTCTGAGTCTAATTTAGTAAGCATAACAGGGGCTAGTACACCTATTAAAGCTCCTATTGCCATATTTACAAATAATGAAATAGATATAACTAAAGCCATATTTACATTATGTTTAAATACATAAATAACAATAGCTGTTATTACTCCACATATCAGTCCTGTAATTATCCCAACTAAACTTTCTTTTGCAATATCCTTTCCAGATATTTCCCTATTAGATAGGGTTATTATTGTAACTGAAGATGCCTGGCATCCTATATTACCACCCATTCCTATAACTAACGGAACAAAGAATAGAAGTTCCACAAAATTTGTTCTTATTAGAGTGTCGAAGTTTGCCATTAAACTTGAAGCCAATAACCCTCCGATTAAAGTTAATAAAAGCCAAGGCATTCTACCTCTTATTGAAGATAATATCTGCTGTGCTAAAGTTGAGTTTTCATCCTCAGCAGTATCTCTCTCATGTTCTGAGCTACCTGCTAATTTGTACATATCTTCATTAGCTTCCTCTTCCATAACATCTATAATATCATCTACTTTTATTATACCTCTAAGTTTTCCTTCTCTGTCTACAACTGGGATTGCAACTAAATTATATTTTGATACCAATCTAACTGCCTCTTCCCTATCTTCGTCATCATAAACTGATATAAGATTTTCTATCATAAGATCTTCTACTATAGCCTCATCTCTAGCAACTATAAGTTCTCTAAGAGAAAGTACACCCACTAGCTTTTCTTCATCATCAACTACATATATATAGTAGATTGTCTCTGCATCTTCTGCTTCTTCTCTCATTTTTTCTATAGCTTGAAGTGCAGTCATGTCCTTATTTATAGATATATATCCTTTTGTCATAGTACCACCAGCTGTATCATCTTCATAGAATAAAAGCTCTTTAACAGCTTCAGCATCCTCAGGATTTAGGTAATCTATTATTTTTAATCTTTCATCTTCTTCAAGTTCATTTAAAATATCTGCCATATCTCCTAACGACATGCATTCTAAGATATTTTTAGCATGCTCTATTTCAAGTTTCGAAATCATTCTACTGAAAAATTCAACTCCACTTTCCTCTAATATAGAAGCTGCCATATCACTTGGAAGTATTTCAAATAATTTTACCTGCATTCCCTCGTCTTCTAAATTTTCCATAACATCATATATATCTATAATATGATATTCCTCAAGTAATTCTCTAAGTTCGAAGTATTTGTGATTTTCAATTAACGACTTGACCTCGTCTAATAAATCTTGTGATGTTTCTTGCGTCCTGTCCATTTTATCCACCTTTTTAATATATTTTGTATTAAATACAATTATTTGCTATTATCATTGAGCCCAAAATTATTGATATAATTCTGTAAGTTTCTCCAGTTTTCTTTAACTTTTACCCATAATTGAAGGTTTATCTGAGAACCTAAAAGTAATTCTATATCCTGTCTAGCAGATTTTCCTATTCCTTTTAGCTTTCTTCCACCTTTACCTATGATTATTCCTTTGTGAGAATCTCTTTCACAATAAATAACTGCAGATATGTCTATTATATCTTTATTCTGTCTTGCCTTCATTCTTTCTATTTCAACAGCTACCCCATGAGGTACCTCGTCATCAACATAATGAAGAACTTTCTCTCTTATAAGTTCAGCTATTAGGACTCTTTCTGGCTGATCTGTTACCATATAATCTGGGAAATATTTTGGCCCTTCTTCTAAATCTTCTTTGATAACATTTATAAGAGTTTTTACATTTTTACCTTTTAATGCAGATATTGGCACTATTTCTTTAAACATTTTCTCATCATCGTACATTTTTATTATGTCGAATAATTCATCTTTGTCCTCTATCTGATCTATTTTGTTTATTACTAGAACTATTGGTGTTTTAGAACCTCTAAGATCTTCCATTATTCTTCTATCTCCAGGTCCTATTTTTCTTGAGCTATCTACAACAAATAGTATTAAATCCACGTTACTAAATGCATCTGTAGCAGCTTTTACCATTATTTCCCCTAGTTTATTTTTTGGTTTGTGTATACCAGGAGTATCTAAAAACACCACCTGTGATTCATCATCAGTATAAACTGCCTGAATTGTATTTCTTGTTGTCTGAGGTTTATCACTCATTATAGCTATTTTTTCTCCAACAACATTGTTCATCAAAGTAGATTTTCCTACGTTTGGTCTACCTACTATGCTGACAAAACCTGATTTAAACATATATTATTCTCCTAACTTTTTATAATTAATAGAAAAGACCTAACTGGAATACCAATATTGCAATTAGAGTACCTAGTACACCTCCTGCAACTGTTTCCCAAAATGTATGTATCTTTCCCTCTATTCTACTCTGTGCAACGAGTAATGCCATTAAATATGCAAGTGTAGATGCTTCTACTCTTTCTGTCATAAGTGTTATAGCTGTAGCTATTGCAAATGAAAGAGCTGCATGCCCACTAGGCATCCCACCCTTTAGAGGAGTTCCTGTATTTGTAAGTGCTTTTGCAACAACAACTGCTAGTAAAACCATGACTATACATATTAATGTTATATGCATTTCAGATTCTCTTATTGAATAAATAAGATAACCCGAAAGCTTGGTCAATTTATCATAGAAAATTATATAACCAACTGCAACAGCATTTAACGATACAACAAGTACCGCCCCTGCTGCAACATCTTTAGCTATCTTTGCTAATTCATGGTATTCCGATGTAACTAGGTCTACAGTTTTTTCAATTGCTGTATTAAACATCTCAGCTACTATAACAAGTGTTATAGCAACTAAAAGCATTATAAACTCTAGTTTAGATAGTTTAAATAATAAACTTACAAGTAAAATACCAAATGCTATAAGATAGTGAATCTTCATATTTCTTTCTGATTTGAAAGTATATATAACTCCCTCTATTGCAGCATTAAATGATTTGATTATGTTTTGTTTCTTTTTCTTCTTTTTTTTACCGTTTTCTTCCATAGGACCCTGCTCCCTTTTCAAATATTAGTAAAAAAACTAATCTCTAGTTATGTTTAATTTAGTAAGAACTGCCTCTTCTTTTTCTCTCATTTCTCTAGTATGTTCCTCAGTATCATGGTCATAACCTAATAAATGGAACATACTGTGACATACTAAGAAGCAAACTTCTCTTTCGAAGCTATGTCCATATTCTATACTCTGTTCTAAAGCTCTCTCAAGTGATACAACTATATCACCTAAAGACATTTCTTCATATTCTACATCCTCAAACTCATCAGATAGCATAGGGAATGATAGCACATCTGTAGCTCTATCAACACCTCTAAACTGTTTATTAAGCTCATGTATTTCTTTATTGTCTACAAAAGATATGCTTATATCGTAGTCATCACTGTACCCTTCATAATCTAATACTTCTTCTACTATATCCTCTATTTTTTCATAAAGTTCATCTTTTATATCTATTTTTTCCTGTCTATCATCAAATATATATCTCATAATTTCCACCTGCTTATTTAATTTTTTGTTCAAATTAATTTTGAAATCAATCTATTTTTATTTAATTTTCAATTTACCAGATTATTTGTTCTGTCTTTTTCTCTCTTCCTTTTTTTCTCTTTTGTAAGCTTCTTTTTTCTCGTATTTATCGTATGCCTTTATTATTCTCTGAACAAGCTCATGTCTAACAACATCTCTATCTGTTAGCTCTTTTATTCCTATTCCATTGACATCCTTTAATATATACGTAGCCTGAACTAATCCACTTTTCTTATTTGATGGAAGGTCTGTCTGTGTAACATCACCTGTTACTACAGCTTTTGAACCAAACCCTAATCTAGTAAGGAACATTTTCATCTGCTCAGATGTTGTATTCTGCGCTTCATCTAGTATTATAAACGCATTATCAAGTGTTCTACCTCTCATAAATGCAAGAGGAGCAACCTCTATAATACCTCTTTCTATATATTTATTAACCTTATCTCCACCTAGCATTTCAAATAATGCATCATAAAGTGGTCTTAGATATGGGTCTATTTTTTCCTGTAAATCTCCAGGAAGGTATCCTAAGCTTTCACCAGCTTCAACTGCAGGTCTTGTAAGCACTATTCTTGTTACTTCATCTCTTTTAAATGCTTGCACTGCCATTGCAACTGCTAGATACGTTTTTCCTGTACCAGCTGGACCTATACCAAAAGTTATATCATTATTTTCTATTAATTTAACGTATTCCTTTTGACCTAAAGTCTTAGGCTGAACTGGAGTACCTTTTTTTGTAAGTACTATTGTTCCTTCAAGTTCTTGTATTCTATTTTCATCTCCATCATTAAGAAGTGATAAAGAATATAGTATTGACTGTTTATCCAATGATTTTCCTTTAGATACTGTAGTGTGTAGCTCATTCATTAAACTATTTGCTGCCTCTACATTTTTTTCTTCACCTATCAAAATAAGATTTCCTTCTCTAAGTGTTACATCTATATTTAGTGACTTTTCTATAAGCTTAATATTTTCATCAAAGTTTCCAAATAATTCTCTTTCAAAATTTGGCTCTGATATAAGAAATTTCTTTTGTATAATCAATTCTTTCTTTCCTCCCAGCTTAAAGCTTTCTTAAACTTTTTTGTTTCATTACATAAATATAATTCCACATTCTATATTATACCATTTTTATTGCTTATTTCATAATAAATTTGAACTTCATTTTTTATTATGAAATAAACTTTTAAAAATTTTTCTTTAAAGCTTGTAAAAAATATATCTATTCCTCTCCAGGCAGTCAAGCTGCATTGTCGAGGAGATAGATATATTTAATTTACAAGCAACAGAAAGAATTTATTTAAAAGTAATAATTTATAAGTAAATTAATTTCATTCAAGACAGAAAAAAGGCTGTCACAAATTTTGTGACAGCCTATATAATATATCTTATTTTACTGTTTTATGAAATGAGATTTGTCTACATGGCATAGTGGGCATTCGTAGTCGTCTGGTTCTTTTGTTATGTCACCTTCGTATACGTAGCCACATATGTCACAGTAGTAGCTTACTCCTGTTTCTTCTGACTGTGGAGTCTCTTCTTTTACTTCTTCCTTTGATTCTTCTTTTTCCACTTTTATAAAGTGTGATTTGTCTACATGGCATAGTGGGCATTCGTAATCGTCTGGTTCTTTTGTTATATCTCCTTCATATACGTAGCCACATACATCACAGTAGTAGCTTACTCCTGTTTCTTCTGACTGTGGAGATTCTTCTTTTACTTCTTTTTTTGGTTCTTCGTTTTTAGCTGTAGAAGATTTTTCATCAGATTTTATAAAGTGAGATTTATCCATACCACATAATGGGCATACATAATCGTCGCCTTCTTTTGTTATATCGCCTTCATATACATAACCACATACATCACAGTAATAGCTTACTTTTTCTTCTACTGGTTCTTCTTCCACTTTTACAAAATGAGATTTATCCATGTGGCATAATGGACATTTATAATCGTCAGGCTCTTTTGTTATATCTCCTTCGTATACATAACCACATACATCACAGTAGTAACTTATTTTTCCTTCTGCTTTTGGAGCTTCTTCTTTTTTATCTTCTGCTGCAATATATGTAGGAGCATTCTTTGGTGCTTTACCTTTTATTACACTATGATAATAATCATAAGTCATAGGTTTATGCTTTCCGACAAATCCTGTATTTGTTACTTTTGCAAGTATTAAAGAATGTGTTCCTGCATCTGTAAAAGATACAACTTCACATATTAAATATCCGCTTATATCCTGAACCATTACTGGCATTTTATCTACATAATCATATTTGAAACCATCGTATTTATCATTTTTTTCAGATGACTGGAAACCAAATGTTCTTATTATGTCTGGATCTGTATCTTCTGATAATATAGATACACTAAATCTTCCTTCTTCTTTTATACAATCATGTGTAAAATTATCTTTATTCATACTTACACATATCATTGCCGGATCTGCTGAAACCTGAAATACTGTATTAACAACACATCCAACTTTTCTTCCATATTTTAATGTTCCTATTGTATAAAGTCCATAAGATAAGTTTTGTAAAACTTTAATATCCATAATTTTGTTTCCTCCTTAAAATTCATATAATTTATTTCTACCCATTTTACTTATAGTATAAACATTTTTTAATTATATTTTAAAAAAGGAGTTGCCTACTGACAACTCCCTTATTTGCATTTTTTATTTATAAATGAATCTATAGAATTTATACTTCCTGTTCTATTAATCCATATCCGCCTTCTTTTCTCTTATATACTAAGCATATTTCGAAACTTTCCCGATCTTTAAACATATAAAAATCATGGTCTGTTAAATTCATCTGAAGTATAGCTTCTTCTACACTCATAGGTTTTAAATTGAATTTTTTTCTTCTTTCTATTACTATTTCAGGTTCTTCTGGTTCATAATCTAATTCATGAGCTAATTCTTCTATTCCTTCATATCTAATAGAGAAGTTGCCTGGTACTCTAGTTTTAAATTTATCTTTATATTTTACAATCTGTCTGCTTAACTTATCGCAAACTAAATCTATTGCTGGATATAAATTATCCTGTTCTTCTTCCACTCTTATTGTGTGTCCATTTACATTAGGTATCATAACTTCTACCTTCTGTCTATTTTTCCCAGCGCTAACAGTTACTTTAACTTCTGTGTCTTCATCAAGGTATTTTCCTAATTTTTTTAATTTGTCTTCTGTATACCCTTTTATTCCATCTGTTAATTTAACGTGTTTTCCAGTTACTGTAACTTTCATAAGACCCTCTCCCTTCGCTAACATATATCGTTTTCCCTTAGTATTTTTTATATTTTATGTTTGATATATGTCTTTTTAGCTTATATATATAATAACTCATATTATTTCGAATTTACAGACTTTTTATTTAATTGAAAGTATGTTATTATAAATATAACCGAGTGTCAATTTCATTGTCATTTTAGTGCTATGAAATTTATTGAGATAGACTTTTAAAACCATCTCTTTTTTTTATACATTTTTTAATTTAACTATATTTTTTAGGTAAGCAAATATAAATTTATTCAAAAAAGATTAAAAGCCTGGATAAAATATCCAGGCCATATATACATATTTATTGTAAGTTTTCCTTAACTAATTTATTAATTAGTTTTCCATCAGCTCTACCTTTTGTTTTAGGTTTTATAACTGACATTATTTTTCCCATATCCTTCATAGAAGTTGCTCCTACTTCAGATATAGTCTGTTTTACAATCTCATTTAGCTCTTCTTCGCTTAATTGTTGAGGTAGGTACTCTTTTAATACTTCTATTTCTGATCTAGTCTCTTCAACTAAATCTTCCCTTCCAGCATCTAGAAATTGTTCTAAACTGTCATTGCGCTGTTTTAGCTGTTTTGATATTATATCTATAACATCATCATCGTTCAATTCGATTCGTTTATCAACTTCTACCTGCTTTATTGAAGATCTTATTAAAGTTATAACTGATTTTCTCAATGTATCTTTGTTTTTCATTGAAGTCTTTAGATCTTCTTGTAATTTTTGTTTAAGGGTCATTTCCCCTCACCTCTTTGTTTTTATTTGCTACTATCTTTTAGCGTTTTTTCTTCTAGCTGCTTCAGCTTTTTTCTTACGTTTTACACTTGGTTTATCGTAGTGTTCTCTTTTTCTAACTTCAGACATTATGCCAGACATTGCACACTGACGTTTAAATCTTCTTAAAGCACTGTCTAATGATTCATTTTCTCTTACTCTAACTTCTGACATTCTTTTTCCCTCCCTCCGATAGCGCAATTATGCTGGGACTGTAACAACTGTTAAGGATTACAAACCTAACACTTAATCTAGTATAAACTAAATCTTTATTTTTATCAAGTATTTTTGTTCCTAATCCGACAATTTTTTTAACATTTTTTTAAAATTGCCCAATCATACATTTTGCTAAGATTTTCCTAGGAAAACAATCCTATTTTTCTTCTGCTTCGTAGTTAGGAAGTTTTTTACCTGCTAGTACATGGTAGTGTATGTGTTTAACTTCCTGACCACCATCTTCACCGCAGTTGTTTATTATTCTGAATCCAGTTTTATCGAATCCTTTTTCTTTAGCTATTGTATTTATCGCGTTGTGTATATCAGCTATTATACCCATTTCTTCTGCTGGCACATCTAATATACTAGCATAGTGTTTTTTAGGTATTACAAGTATATGATATGGCGCAACAGGATTAAGGTCATTAAACGCTAATATTTTATCATCTTCATAAACTTTTGATGATGGTATTTCTCCATTTGCTATTTTACAGAATATACAATCCATAGTTATTTCACCTCCGATTTATTATCTTTATTCACTTCTACAAAAAAATTAAAAATCCTTCTTTTTTCACCAAATTAATCGACGAAATAAGAAGGATTTTATCTCTAATTTATATTTTTACTAGATTATTTTTTATTTTTATACTATATCAGTACACCCTCAACATAGTCTTCTTTTATTCCAGTTATTTTTACTTTTCTTATCTGTCCAGAAATATCTTCTTCACTTGGAGTTTCAACTCTCATATAGTTCATTGTAAGCCCTTCATAATTTCCAGACTTAGTAGTTTCTTCAAATAAAACATCCATTTCTCTTCCTATAAATCTTTCAGCAAATTTATCGAAATTATTTTTAGATAGAGATATAAGCTGTTCACTTCTCATATGTTTTACCTGAGGATCTATCTGGTTGTCCATCTTAGCTGCTGGAGTACCTTTTCTTGGAGAATATTTGAATATATGCATCTGTGCTAATTCTATATCTTTTAAGAATTCATAAGTCTGTTTAAATTCTTCATTAGTTTCTCCAGGGAATCCAACTATAACATCAGTAGTTATAGCAACATCTGGCATTTTTTCTCTTAATCTCTCTACTATTTCTCTATATTCAGCTGTAGTATATCTTCTATTCATTCTATCTAATGTAGCATCACATCCACTCTGTAGTGATAAATGGAAGTGAGGACAAACTTTATCCATTTTAGAGATTTCTTCTACAAACTCATCAGTGAATAATATAGGTTCAACTGAACTAGTTCTTATTCTTTCTATACCATCTATTTCATTTACAGCTTTTATAACATCTAGTAATTTAACATCTTTATCCTTTATATCTTTTCCGTAAGATGCAACGTGTATTCCTGTAAGAACTACTTCCTTATACCCTTTAGAAGCTAATAATTTAACTTCTTCAACTATATTATCAAGATCTCTACTTCTAACTCTTCCTCTCGCATAAGGAATTATACAATATGTGCAGAATCTATCGCATCCATCCTGAATTTTCATAAATGCTCTAGTTCTTCCATTAGTCTGAGTTATTTCGATTTCTTCAAATTCTTTTACCTTCATTATATCGTCTACTGTAGACACCTTATCATTACATGTAACAGCCTCTACCTTTTCAACGATATGTCTTCTATCATTAGTACCCATAACTAAATTTACTTCTTCTATATCTAGTATCTCCTCTGGAGCAACCTGAGAATAGCATCCTACAACTGCTATTACAGAGTTTGGGTTCTTTTTCTTAACTCTTCTTATATACTGTCTTGATTTTCTATCACTCATGTGAGTAACAGTACAAGTATTTATAACATAAACATCTGCATATTCTTCACTCTGAACGTGCTCATATCCAGCATGTTCGAATAATTCTATCATAGCTTCTGTTTCATACTGGTTCACTTTACATCCAAGTGTGTAAAAAGCAACTTTTTTCACTTATATTTCTCCTCCTAAATCACCTAATTCATATTGTACAAGTGCTGAGGCAACAGTAGATGCAGTTTCTGTTCTGAGAATTCTAGGACCAAGAGTAACTACTTTTGCTCCATTTTCTTTAAGTGCATCTATTTCTTCATCAGCAATTCCACCTTCTGGTCCTATAAATATACCTATACTTTCTATATCAAGCCCTCTTATCTCTTTAACTAAAGGTATATTTCTTTCATCTTCATAAGGGCAAATATTGTAATCATTTCTCTTCATATCCTCAAGAGCTTCTTTAAAACTTAAAACTCCTTTTAATGTAGGAATTTTTCCTCTCTTAGACTGTTTAGCAGCTTCATAGATGATTCTTTCCCATCTTTCAAGCTTTTTATCTTCTTTTTTACCATCTACTTTGGCAACACTTCTTTTTGTATCTACTAAGATTATTTCATCAGTTCCAACTTCAGTTAATTTCTGAAGAATATACTCCATCTTAGGACCTTTTGGCATTCCCTGATATACTCTAACTCTTAGCTTAGATTCTCTTTTTATATCCCTTTTGTCTATTATATCTAGACAAACTTCTTCTTTAGACATAGATTTTATTTCGCCTATATACTCGTTATCTTCTCCGTCACAGATTTCAAGTTTTTCGCCTTCTCTATATCTAAGAACTTTTGTTATATGCTTTACATCTTCACCTTCTATGATGCATGTATTTTCTTCTAAATTTATATTGTTCTTGTCTACAAAAAATCTATCCATAGTCCATGTCCAATCCATAATAATATCCTTTTTAAATAAATTTTTATTTTTTTATTTTAGATACTATAGCAGACCATTCTCCTTTTCTGATAACTTCTACTATTTCAAATCCATTTTCTTCAAGACTTTCTACTACTTCATCTATTTTTGCAAGTATTATACCTGAAGATATAAACACAGCATCTTCTTTCATAAACTGCTGTACATCTTTAGCAAGTATTTTTATTATATCTGCTATTATATTAGCTACAACAACATCTGCTTTATCATGTATAACATCTGTTAAATTTCCGTGAAGTACTGTAACCTGTTCTTCTACGTTACTTTCTTTTACATTTTCTTTAGCAACTTCAACAGCTACTTCATCTAAATCAACTGCTGTTACATCGTTAGCACCTAATTTAGCTGCTGCTATTGCTAATATACCACTACCACAACCTATATCGAATACCTTAGCATCTGGAGTAACATATTTTTCTAACTGGCATATACACATACTAGTTGTTTCGTGAGTACCTGTACCAAATGCCATACCTGGATCTAGCTCTATAACTATATCTCCATCCTGTTCTTCATATTCTTCCCAAGATGGTTTTATAACTATCTTTTCACCTACTTTAGTTGGTTTGTAGTATTTTTTCCAGTTATTTGCCCAATCAGCTTCATTAACTGTATCTAAAGATACACTTCCTTCACCTGGGTCTATACCAAAATCTTTAAGTGTAGATATTCTATGTCTTACATTTTCAACGAATTCTGGTACATTTTTTTCTTCAGATATATATGTTTTTATTTTTACACAGTCTTCTCCACTTTTGTTGAATACTTCTTCTTCAACATAATCCCAATCATATTCGTGTTTTTTCTGGAATTTAAAATCATTAGGGTCTTCTATCATAGCCCCTGCTGCTCCATTTTCATAAAGTATATTTGTTATAGCCTCAACTGCTTCTGTAGTTGTTCTAATTGTTACTTCTATCCAATTTCCCATTTTTCGTAACCTCCATCTAAAAAATATTATTCTTTAAATTGACACATGGTCAAAATTTTCCATTTTACATTACCTTTTATTATATCATACTATATAACAATTTTTATCTATTATCTTTTCTTTCTGCAAAAAAAGGTTGTGCTACTAAATTTTAATAACACAACCTTTTTAACATTATCATTCTTTTATTTTTTATTCTTTTATTTTTTATTCTTTTATTTTTACATTATTACTTACTTTATTTTTTACTTTTTCTTTTTACAATATAATCTTATTATTTTTCTTTTTTATTATCTCTTTTTCTTCTTTGATTTCTTCTTTTTACCATCGTGCTTAGGTTTTCTAGCTTCTCTTTCTAATCTCTCTTTTTCTCTCTTACCAGATAAGAAATAATCTAAAATACCAAACACTACTGCTGCTATAACAACAGTTATAAAGAAATTCATTATAGAATTAGCAAATATACCAGCACCTATACCAGCTATAATACTTGCTCCTTTTCCATCACCTTTTCCTATAATATGGAATCCCTTCCAATATTCAAGCACCATTGCCACAAACACTAAACCTAAAAGAACTCCACCCATACTAGTAGTCTCATTATTTCTAAACTCAACCCCAGCAAAATTAACAACAAAATGCTTAATAGTAAAAATAACTAAAGCCGATAAAAACAACTTACCAGTCTCTACCCAATTTATACTAAAACCTTTCTTCTCTTCCATCTCAAATCTCCTTTTCATAAAAAATCATACCTAAAACTCAAAAACTTTAAATCTAAAAATTTTCTCATTACAAAAAATACCATATAATAACTAACTATTTCAAGATACTTTTTACTTTATTCTATACTTTTTACAAACATCTGCCTCTATTTTTAGAAATAAAATGATATAGAGATGTCTCAAAGATTTTTTACAGGTAAACTAACTTTAAGCTTCAAATCGCATCTAATACGCTCTCGACAATCTGGAGACGCTTTGCAACTATTAAATGTGTTACTAAAACTTTGCAAAGCGTCGAAGCCTGGAGAGGAGTATAGATGCGATTTGAAGTCAAAAAAAGATGTCCTTGAAAAATCTTGGACATCTCTTTTCATTATTATTTCTTTTTCTTTCCAAATAACTTATCTATTTTTTCCCCGAATGTGGCTTTTTTTTCGTGCTCTTTCGACCCACATTCACCTGCGAATTCTCTTAATAATTCTTTCTGTTTTTCAGAAAGTTTCTTAGGTACTTCTACATTAACCTTAACATACTGATCACCCTTAGAATTACCTCTAATACGTTTTATACCTCTATCTCTTAATCTAAATACTGTACCTGTCTGAGTACCTTCTGGTATAGTATATTTAACCTTACCATCAAGAGTTGGCACTTCTATCTCATCACCAAGTGCTGCCTGAACAAATGTTATAGGCATATCTATATAAATATCGTATCCATCTCTTCTGAATATTTCATGAGGCATAACCTCTACTATTATATATAAATCTCCTTTTGGAGCTCCTGGTTCACCAAATTCACCCTGTCCAGATAATTTTATCATCTGTCCATCATCTATACCTGCTGGTATATCAACTTCGATAGTCTTAGTTTTTCTTACACTACCAGTTCCTTTACATTTAGAACATGGAGTATCTATTATTTCACCTGTACCATTACAATTTGGACAAGTCTTAGTACTTGCTATATTACCAAACGGAGTTCTCTGTACGCTTCTAACTGTACCTGTACCATTACAGTTTGGACAAGTTTTCTTAGAAGTTCCTGGTTTTGCACCTGTACCATTACATTCGCTACATTCTTCATTTCTTGTTACTTTTATCTCTTTTTTAACACCTTTTGCAGCTTCTTCAAATGTAACTCTTACTCTCTGTCTTATATCGGCACCTCTTACTGGACCTCTTCTTCTTGAGCCAGATCCACCAAATCCGCCGAATCCACCTCCGAATATATCTCCAAATATATCTTCAAATCCGCCGAATCCACCAAAGTCTCCTTGACCAAATCCGCCAAAGCCACCCTGGCCTCCGAATCCGCCCTGACCGTTTACACCATCTGGACCAAACTGATCGTATCTTTTTCTCTTTTCTTCGTCTGATAATACTTCATACGCTTCATTTATTTCTTTGAATTTTTCTTCAGCTTCTTTATCTCCTGGATTTCTATCTGGGTGATATTTCATAGCTAATTTTCTATATGCTTTTTTAATTTCCTGGGCTGTTGCTGTCTTTTCAACGCCAAGAAGTTCATAATAATCTCTTTTACTACTCAACCTGTGACACCGCCTTTTCCTCTCTAAAACTTTCAAACAATAAAACAATAGCTTGTAGAATATTTAAAACTACAAGCTATCATTCATACTTTATAATTCTACTTTAATATCTTACTTTATTCACAGGTTAATTACAAGCTATATAGTCTTTTTTCCTGGAATAATCACATTCAGTTATTTTAAATACTAAAAGTTAGATATTATTTATCTTCATCTACTTCTTTGAAGTCTGCATCGTATACATTTTCGTCATTTGATGCTGTTTTACCAGTTTCTTCAGATCCTGCCTGCTGCTGAGCTTCCTGCTGTGCCTGCTGATACATTACTTCAGATACTTTCTGGAATTTCTGCATTAATTCATCTATAGCATTTCTTATTTCTTCTGCTGTTGCATCTTCTTTATCTTTTACAGATTTTACGTTTTCTATTGCTTTTTCTATTGCAGATTTATCATCAGCACTTATTTTGTCTTCAACTTCTTTTAAAGTTTTTTCAGTCTGATATACTGTTGATTCAGCCTGGTTAACTGCTTCTATTTTTTCTTTTTTAGCTTTATCTGCTTCTGCGTTCATTTCAGCTTCTTTAACTTTTCTTTCTATTTCTTCTTCAGATAAGTTAGTGTTAGAAGTTATAGTTATTTTCTGTTCTTTTCCAGTTCCTAAATCTTTAGCTGTAACATGAACTATACCATTAGCATCTATATCGAAAGTAACTTCTATCTGAGGGATTCCTCTCATTGCTGGTGGTATATCAGTTAACTGGAATCTACCTAATGTAGTATTATCGTAAGCCATACTTCTTTCACCCTGAAGTACATGTATATCAACAGCTGTCTGGTTATCTGCTGCAGTTGAGAATACCTGAGATTTTTTAGTTGGTATTGTTGTATTTCTGTCTATTATTTTAGTGAATACATTACCTAAAGTTTCTATACCTAATGATAATGGAGTTACGTCTAATAATAATAAGTCGTTAACTTCTCCTGTTAATACCCCTGCTTGTATTGAAGCACCAGCTGCAACACATTCATCTGGGTTTATACCTTTGTGAGGTTCTTTTCCTATGAATTTTTTAACAGTTTCCTGAACTGCTGGTATTCTTGTAGAACCACCAACTAGTAATACATCATCTATTTCAGAAACTGATATTCCTGCATCTGATATAGCTCTCTTCATTGGTTCCATAGTTTTTTCAACTAATCCAGCTGTTAAATCTTCAAACTTAGCTCTTGATAAATCTATGTTTAAGTGTTTTGGACCTTCTGCAGTTGCTGTTATGAATGGAAGGTTTATATTTGTACTCATTGTTGAAGATAATTCTTTTTTAGCTTTTTCAGCAGCTTCTTTTAATCTCTGAAGAGCCATGTTGTCGTTTCTTAAATCAACACCTTCAGCTTTTTTGAATTCTTCTGCTAAGTAATCTATTATTATTTTATCGAAGTCATCTCCACCTAATCTGTTGTTACCAGCTGTAGCTAAAACTTCGAAAGTACCATCACCTATTTCAAGTAATGAAACGTCGAATGTACCTCCACCTAAGTCGAATACTAATATTTTTTTATCCTGATCTAATTTATCCATACCGTAAGCAAGTGATGCTGCTGTTGGTTCGTTTATTATTCTCTTAACTTCAAGTCCTGCTATTCTACCAGCGTCTTTAGTTGCCTGTCTCTGAGCATCTGTGAAGTATGCTGGAACAGTTATAACTGCTTCTGTTACTTTTTCACCTAAGTAGCTTTCTGCATCAGATTTTAATTTCTGAAGTATTATTGCTGATATTTCCTGTGGTGAATAATCTTTTCCATCTATATTTACTTTGTAGTCAGTACCCATATGAGTTTTTATTGAGCTTATAGTTCTATCTGCATTTGTTACTGCCTGTCTTTTTGCTGGTTCCCCAACTATTCTTTCTCCATCTTTAGTGAAAGCTACTACTGAAGGAGTAGTTCTCATACCTTCTGAGTTTGGTATTATCTGTGGTTCTCCTCCTTCTAATACTGCTACACATGAGTTTGTTGTACCTAAGTCTATACCTATTACCTTTGCCATTTTAATTTCCTCCTTTATGATTATAAATCATATTATGATTTGTAATTTACCTTTTTAAAATTTAATTCTTTTAATTAAGTTGTGCTAGTTAATTTATACTAGCAAGAAACTTTTACCATTGTTGCTCTAACAACTTTTTCATTTAATTTATATCCTTTTTGTAGTACATCTACAACTTTACCAGGTTCTACACCGCATATATGATCCTGCATAACCGCCTGATGGAAGTTTGGATCAAATGGCTCATCTTCAGCTTCTATTTCCTGAAGTCCAAATTTAGCAAGTGTATCTAAAAGCTGTTTATATACTAGCTCTATTCCCTGATAAACTGGAGTTCCTTTGTCTGCAGAATCAAGAGCTCTTTCCATATTGTCTATAACTGGAATAAGTTCTGCCATTATTTTTTCGTTAGCAAATATTCCAATTGTTTCTTTTTCTTCATTAGTTCTTCTTCTGTAGTTTGCATACTCAGCCTGAAGTCTCTGATATTTATCATTCATATCAGCTATTTCATCTTTTAATTTTTTTTCTTCAAGTTTAGCATTTATATCTGTTACTTTTTCTGCTTCACCTTCTATCTCTTCATTAGAAACATTTAACTCTTCGTTTTGAGTTTCCTCACACGTTTTAGTTTCTTTCGTCTCTTCGTTTATACCTCTATTATTTTCCAAGACATACACCCCTCAGTCAATCAGCTTTTGCTGTTTTATTTCTTTTTATTTAGTAAAATACTCATATAATTTATTATTGAGCAAACTCTAGCGTAATCCATTCTTGTAGGTCCTATAAAGCTTATTTTTCCTAATGTATTATTATCTACATTATATGTAGCTGTTACGACACTACAATCTTTTTCAAGACCTTTTCCATTTTCATTACCTATCAAAATATTCAGGTTATCCTTTTGAATTCCCTTTTGCTTGATAAGATCTGTAACGGCATCCTTTTCTTCAACTAGGTTTAAAAATTCTTTTGCTTTTATTATGTCGTTAAACTCTGGATAGTTGAATATGTTTGTCGCTCCATTCAATGTCAATGAATAGTCATCATCTGAGTCATCTCCATTTAGAATGTTGATTAATTCATCAACTACTATTGAAAACTCTCCTATCTGATATTTCACATAAGATATAAAGTTTTCATCTAAATCTGATAAACTCTTTCCAGCAAGTCTTTTAGTTAAGCTATCTGATATAAGATTTAACTTAGCCTGTTCAATATTTTCTCTTACAGGTATACTTGCTTTTTTTACATTTCCTTTTTCTGATACTACTATTAAAAGTATCTCGTTTTCATTTAAATTTACCAACTGTATATATTTTATTACGTTGTTTGTTATACTCTTTGTAATAGCTACTGTAGTATAATTGGTTAATTTTGATAGCATCTTTGATGTTTCATGAATTAAAACATTTATATTATCTATATTGTTTTTCATACAGTTTTCAATTAACCTTTTTTCCTCATCAGTAAGCTCTCCCTTGCTCATTAAAGAATCAACATATAGTCTATATCCTTTAACAGAAGGTACACGACCTGCAGATGTGTGAGGCTGTATCAAATATCCCAACTCTTCCAAATCAGCCATTTCATTTCTTATAGTCGCTGCACTGACTCCAAAATCATGTTTCTTTGAAATTGTTCTAGAACCGATAGCCTCTGCTGTATCAATATAATCTTTAACTATCGCTTTAAGTATATTTAATTTTCTTTCATTCAATTCCAAATTTATCACCTTCTTACTTTATTAGCACTCATCATTTAGGAGTGCTAAAAAGCTTATACTTATTTTATAACACCATTAGAATTTTTTGTCAACAAGTTTTGAAAAACTTTTTGAAAAGTATTTTTGAACACAAAAAAAGAAATCCAATTCTACTATAATTAGATTCCTTTATTGCAAATTCAATACATTCTTTTATAAATTGTCCACCGGATACTACGAGTGCTAATATTTTTATTTTTTTGTATTCGCTATTACCTTTTGTATGCTTTTTTACTTTAAGATAATATTTCTAAAAATACACTATTAGAAATTTCTCTACCCTTTTGAGTCAATCTTACACTTTTTTCATCTACAAGTAAAAGTCCTCTATCAACAAGATCATCTACCTGCTTTTGATATTTATCACAAAATTCAATTTTAAATCTATTTTTAAAATCAATTCTATTTATTCCCTCATTCATTCTTAGGCACATAAATACCATTTCCTCCATCATTTCTTCATCAGAAAGATTTTCAACATTTATAATAGGCTTTTCATTGTTTTCTATTTTTTTATGGTAACTATTTAAATTAGCTTCATTTGTATATCTATCTCTTCCAAGGTATCCTGCTGCTCCCGCTCCAAGACCAAGATAGTTTTCACACTGCCAGTAGATTATATTATGTCTACACTCTTTTCCTTTCTTAGAGTAGTTGGATATCTCATACTGATTGTACCCGTTCTCCTTTAGATAATTAATTGTATACTCGTACATTTCTATATCTCTATTTTCGTCCATAAGTTCAAACTCTTCCCTCTCATACATATCGAAAAGCTCTGTTCCTTCTTCAAGTATAAGAGAATATGCAGAAATATGTTCTGGATTTAAACCTACAACTTTTTCTAAGCTCTCTTTCCAATCTTCTTCTGTCTGATTAGGAAGTGCAAACATAAGATCTATATTGATATTGTCAAACCCTACACTTCTAGCCTCTTTAAAATTCTTTTCAAACTCCTCATAAGTATGAATCCTTCCTATGTAGTTTAAATGATGATTTTGAACAGCTTGAAGCCCTATGCTCAGCCTATTTATTCCACTTCTCTTAATAGCTTCTAATTTTTCTCTATCAATAGTCCCTGGATTACACTCCATAGTTATCTCAGCATCTTCTGAAATATTAAAATTACTTTTAACCACATCCATCAAGCTTTCAATCTCATCACAAGATAAAATACTAGGAGTACCCCCTCCAAAGAAAATAGTATCGACAACCCTATCAGAACATTCACCTGAATATATCTCAATCTCTTTCTTTAAATCCTCTAAATATCTCTTCTTATCACATAAATTCATCTTAAATGAATTAAAATCACAGTACTTACACTTCTTCACACAAAACGGAATATGTATATAAACTCCAAACATCAAACATTCCTCCTTTTAATAATTATTATTTTATACAATCTGGAGATGCATCGCAACACATAAATGTGTTACAAAATCAAAGCGATGCATCGAAGCCTGGAGAGAAGATTAAGAGTGTTCTAAGCAAAAAAAAGAGATGCCTCTTTAAATAATCGAGGCATCCCACATAATCAATTTAAATTATATATTGCAGTATCCAACCACTCTATATTCAGCAGGTACTTCATATCCACTTGCATCAAATACCCATTTAGAATCCATAAGAGTTGTATCTACTATTAATCCGAAGTATAACATTACTATACCAGAAGCTATTTTTCCTTCGTATTCATCTTTTAACTCTTCTTTATCAACAGCAAGAACTATTTTACCACCATCAACTATGAATCTCCATGGCTGTTTATTAAGTGCTGAAGGCGCTAATCTAGCGTATGAGAATGCATCTAGTAAAGCTCTTGTTTCTAGATCTTCTATATCTGCTGCCTGTCCCCATTTATCCATGAATACTATTTCTTCTATAGCTTTTCTATCTGATGCAGGTTCTGCCATTGCTTTTTCCATTTCTGACTGAGAATAGTTTTCTCCAGTTTTAGTAGCTTTTAAAACTTTTTTCTTAGCTTCATCAGCATATCCGAACGCTACTAATGCAACTAATTCTTTATCTGTTACTATTCCTATATTTTCAAGTATTTTCTTTCCATCTTCAAATGTTATCCAGCAAGAATCTATTTTTAATTCTACACCTTTTAATCTTGCGTTTTCTGCTATATATCCAGCATTTTCTATATAATTATCTTTTTTATCTGAAAGTAAAAGCATGTAGTGTGGTGCATCTATAAGGAATCCATTGTATCCAGCTAATCCTTCCATTTTTTCATATACTTCACATTTATCATAGAATTTTAATTCTGTTTCTATTCCAGGAACTAGAACTTTAGCTGTTTCAACATATTTTTTTATTTCGTCAAAGTTTTTAGCTTCAACTTCTTTTTCTTTAAAACTTCTAACTGATTTTGAGTTCATTATTAAATTCTTATAATCCATCATTTTGTACTCTCCTTCTACCGACAAATAAATATATAAATTTAAAAAGCCGATACATAATAATTAATTCTTTATGTCCATTATAT